>MWDT01000319.1 GCA_002070825.1 Verrucomicrobia bacterium ADurb.Bin122 | reverse complement strand
GACGAAGGAGATCGTCTGCGGCTGCTCGTTCTTGATCAGATTGAAGATCTGCCGGCCCTCCATCTCGCTGATGTCTTTGATGACCTCGATAGAGGTACCCGTGGGGCCCACGCGACCGATAATGGAGGATGCCTTATAGTCGCCCTTGGCAATTTCGAGGGCGCGCTGGGCGTAGTCGAGCCCACCGATCGTGGAGGCGCAGCTATCGCCGATGATCGGTGCAAATTCTTCGAGGACCTGCTGTCGGATCGAGTCGGGGACCATCGGATAGGTGGACATTTCCCGGCAGATGATCTCGACCTCGGCGTCGTCGAAGTTCTTCAGGACCGAAGCCGCCGTCTCGGGGCCGACGACGATGAGAAAGATCGCCAGCTTTTGGGAGCGCGTGAGCTTGCTGAAATCGATGTCGGCCATCGTGGAAGAGCGTTAAGGGTTCGAGCGCACCGCTCAGGACTTCTTCACGTTGACCCATTCGCGGAGCGCGTTGCTCACGTTGACGGGCTTTTGTTTGATCAACTCGTTGAGCAGTTCGGGGGTGAGCGAACCGCCATTGAGCGAGAGGCCATTGTTATTGTTGTTCACGGGCGCAGCGGTGAGCAACTCGACGGGAACCGGCTCAGGCTTCTGCTTCGAGAGCATGCGCCAGAACACGAGGAAGACGATGAGCGCGGCGCCCACGGCGAAGTAGCGGGCGCCGGCCTCCAGCCACGATTGCACGCGCGTCTCGGTCTGGATGCTCGCGACCTGCTCGACGATCGAATCGGTCTGGAAAGGAATTTCCTGGAGGGTGACAAGGGTGTCGAGGGACTGGCCGGCGCTGGGCTTGAGGCCAAGGGCATTGATCACGATCTGGCGCAGCGCCTGGATTTCGGCGGGCGTGCGCGGCTGCGGCGTGGGCTTGGCGTCGGGCGCGGCATCGGCCGGCAGCGGCGCCATGCGTTGGGCAACGAAGACCGCGGCGGACACGCCACGGATCGATCCCGGCGTGCGAGTGGTGTTGGTGAGCGTGCGGTTGATCTCGTAGGAAGTGGTCTGGTTTTTCTTGTTGCTCTCGGTCGTGCTCATCGGGCGCGCCTGGCCGGTGGGCGCATTGGCCGAATCGGGCACATTGGCCGAGATGCCGGCGACGCCGCCGCCACGCGACTCGGTCGAGTTGCTGACGTCTTCGGAGACGGTCTGGGTGCGGATCACCTGCCCGTCTGGATCGAACTTTTCCTGCGTCAATGTGGTGCTTTCGGTGTCGATCTCGGCGGCGACACGGACGACCACCTGGCCGACGCCGACCACGGGCAGGAGCATGGTTTCGACCTTTTTGGCGAGGTACTCCTCGACCTGCTGCTTGTAGCGCATCTGGCTGGTGGCGGAGCCGAGCATCGGGTCCTGTTTCAACTCGTCGGAGAGCACGCGGCCCTTGTGATCGACGACGGCGACCTGGTCGGGGACCAGGCCCTGGACGGCGTTGGCGACGAGATTACGGATCGCGTTGACGGCCTCCGTATCGATGCGAGAGCTGGAAAGCTCGATGAAAACGGAGGCGGTGGGCTTCACGCCCTGGTCGGTGAGGAGGAGCCGGTTTTCGGGCTGCACGATCATCACGCGGGCCGAGCGGACGCCATCGAGTTGGCCGATGGTGCGCCCGAGCTCGCCTTGCAGCGCGCGGATGTAGTTGGTGCGTTGCACGAAGTCACTCAGGCCGAACTGGCCCTTGTCGAAAATCTCGAAGCCGACGCCGTCGCCATTGGGCACGCCCTTGGCGGCGAGATCCATGCGCAGTTTGTAAACTTGATCGGCGGGGACATAGACGGTGCTGCCACCATTCGAAACCTTGTGCGGGATGCCCTGGGCCTGCAGCTGGCTGATGATCGCGGCAGCGTCTTTCTCGCCGAGACGTCCGTAGAGCAGCTGGTAGTCAGGCTGGCGCGACCATACGACGAGCGCCGCCAACCCGCCGAGCACGCCGAGCGCCGCGACCACGAGGGAGACGCGCTGGTTTAGCCCGAGTTGCTTCCAGAGGGACAGGAGGGATTGGCCAAAGTCTTTCACGGGGAGATTAGATCAAAAAAAGGTTACACAGGCATGCGCATGAGTTCCTGGTAGGACTCCACGAGTTTGTTGCGCACCTCGACCATCATCGAAAACGCCACGGAGGCCTCCTGCATCGCGATCACCGATTGGTGCAACTGGTCGGTTTGGCCGAGCAGGACCTGGCGGGTGAGCTGGCTGGCCTCGGACTGCTTCGCGTCCACCGTATCCACGAGTTGATCGAACAGGCTGCTGAAGCCGCCGGCCTGCGTAGCATCGTTGCCGGTGATCGACTGCGCGGTCTTGGCCGGCGAGCTCAGGCCGGGCGCGTCGATCTTTTGCATCAACGGCGAGGGCTGAAGGGGGGAGGCGGAAAGGCTGCCGATGGAGCTGATGAGGGACATGGCGGGGAGCGATCAGATCGCGAAAATTATTTGCCGATCTCGAGGGTCTTCATGGCCATCTGCCGCGCGTTTTTCACGACGGAGAGGTTGGCTTCGTAGGCCCGCGTGGCGGTGATGAGATCGACCATTTCGTAGGCGAGATTGACATTGGGCATCGTGACCGTGCCGGAAGCATCCGCATCGGGATGCTGAGGGTCGTAGATGCGGGCGCCCGGCGTGGGGTCGGCCTGGATCGATGCGACGCGCACAGACTGGGTGGCCGCGCCATTGCGGGCGGCGGAGGTCTGGCGGAGCAGTTCGGACTCGAAGGAGACGACCTGGCGTTGGTAAGCCTTGCCATCGGCGCCACGCGTGGTGTGCGCGTTGGCAATATTCTGAGCGACGATGTCGAGGCGTGTGCGCTGCGCGTTGAGGGCGCTCGCGGAAACATCAATGCCGGAAATCAGGTTCATGGGGCAAAGGGTTAGGCGCTAGTGCGACCAGTGATCGCCATGCGCAGTTGCTTGATGTTGCGGCTCACCACATCGGCCAGGAAATCGTGCTCGACCGTGTTGCGGTTCATCTCGAGGAGCTCGCGCTCGATCTCGACGCTGTTGCCGTCCGGCCGCACGCTGCGAGCGTTCAGGTCTTCCGCCAGCGTCGGTTCAATGCCGGAAAACGACCTGACCGAGCCGGCCTGCCCCAAACGCGCCCGCAACTCCGAGGCGAAATCGC
>MWDT01000318.1 GCA_002070825.1 Verrucomicrobia bacterium ADurb.Bin122 | reverse complement strand
ATCCAAAACCTGGTGAAGGAAGGCCAGCTCGAACGAGTCGCCCGCGGCCTGTACCAGCTCGCAAATGCTGAAATCTCGGAAAACCACAGCCTGGTGGTCGTCAGTGCAATGATCTCAGATTGCGTCTTCTGTCTGCTCACTGCGCTCCGATTTCACGAACTGACCACACAGGCTCCGCCTGAACTTTGGGTTGCTGTTGCCCGGAACCAGTGGCGACCATGCCTTTCTGGAGTACGTTTTGTGCAATACAGCCCGGCATCACTGCACTCAGGCATCGAACTCCATACGATTGAAGGCGTATCGGTGCGAATCACCTCCCCCGCACGCACCGTTGCGGATTGCTTCAAATTTCGAAATCGCATCGGGCTCGATGTCGCTGTCGAAGCTCTCCGCGATGCACGACTGCGTCAGCGCTGCACTGTCGACGAACTCATGGCGCAAGCTCGAGTCTGCCGAGTCCAAACGCTTATCCGCCCCTATCTGGAGGCGCTCTCATGAGTAAGGCGTCTCCCTCCAACCTCCCTGCTTCAGTTCGCGCACGCCTGCAAAATCTAGCCAAGCAGCGGGACATCCCTTTCGATCTCATCTTGGCGCGATTCGCGGTGGAGCGGCTCCTCTACCGGCTCAGTCAATCGAAGCACGCGCATCAATTTCTCCTGAAAGGCGCGATGCTGTTCGCAATTTGGACGCCTGACGCCCATCGCCCAACGCGCGATGTTGATCTCCTTGGCTTCGGCAGCACGGAACTGGATACTGTGAAGTCCATCTTCGCGGAGATCTGCGCAATCACGGTCGAAGACGATGCCCTGGAGTATCGAACCGAAACGCTCGAAGTGATGCCGATAAGGGAAGCCGCTCACTACGGCGGCGTGCGCGTGAACCTCCGTGCGATGCTCGGTAATATCCGAATTCCTGTTCAGATCGACATTGGCTATGGCGACGTGGTCACGCCTGAACCTGACTTCGTGACCTTCCCCGGCCTACTTGAATTCACAGCTCCCAAGCTTCGGACCTACCCCATCTACACAGTCGTCGCGGAGAAACTCGAGGCACTCGTCACTCTTGGCGAAACCAATACGAGGATGAAGGATTTCTATGATCTCTGGTTTCTTAGCCAGCGCTTCGATTTCGATGAAGTTCTGCTGAAAAAAGCGATTCTGGCCACCTTCGAACGACGTGGCAGCCAACTGAAGCCGCTCAACGAAATCGTGGGGCTGTCGGCGTCATTCATCGAAATGAAAGACGCCACCTGGAAGGGATTCCTCCGAAGAAACCGCATGGACCACATCGAGCTCGCCGAAGTGATAACACGCCTTCGTGCCTTCCTTTCGCCTATGCTGCCAGGACCCCAGTCGGAGCAGCCTGAGTAACTGGGTGCCACGGGACGACGCTTCCAGATTGTCGCCGATGCGCGAGCAGACTGCGGCGACTTCTACAAGGAATGTATTGAGTCAGTCACCACCTCAGATTGCGTCGGCGCCGACATAGCACAAACAGCCGCATCCCTACTTAGTTCAACACCGATTGGGCAGATGAAAGAGGCTGCCTTCCTCGCTGCGGTTGACCGGGACAAGTGCCACGAGGCGGGCAAGGCATTGGGGTGTTCAGTCTGACGCAGGCGATCTTCTACTCCTGAAATAATGGAGGGTTCGTAGCCGAGAAGCTGTTTTCTGCGCATTTCTCATCAATAGCAGCACGGTTGGCACACGGCCTCCGCCCTGCTATGGTTGGCTCGTAGGTTCACTTCCGTGATTCAAACCGCGCGCGGTGCCAGGCGAGGAACTCGCGGTGCTCGGGGGCGAGCCAGCGAAGCTTCAGGGTGCCGGTGAGGCCGAGCCGGGGGCGGATGTCGTCGTCAATCCCCGCGGCAAAGAGCGCGTCGCCGGAATCGGTAAAGGTCAGCAGGTGGCTGTCGAAGAGCGCGTCGAGGTGGGCGCAGAGGAGGAAGCCGTTGTAGACGTTCAGGCGCTCGGCATCGGTCGCGCATTCCGCCCAGGCCTTGGCGTGGCTGGCGCGGAGCAGTTCGGGCACGGCGATACCCGTCACCGCACACGCGCCGCCCCAGTAATCCATCAGAGACTCGCGGAAGATGTCCTGCCCCACGCGCTGCTTCACGAGGCGTTCGACCTCCGTCGCGCCGATCTTCCGCTCGGCGAGTTCGGCCGCGACCGTCTTGGCGAAGCGCGCCTCCGGCGCATCGGGCAGCGCGCGGGCCAACTTCGCGGCATCGTGCAACAGCAGTCCGAGATCCCGCTCGGTGGCGACGCCGATCAGGTCTCCATCGCCGCACTCCGCGCCGCGCACCCGTCGAAGTTCGCGCCCCAGCGCACCGCTGCCGATCCGCACCCGCCAACGCTCACCGTCGCTCTGGCCTTCCAGCACTTCGAGATGCGCCCGGTGCAGCGCCGAGGCGAGCCGCACCCGCTGAGCCGTGGCCTCGACAACAACTTCCCAGCCGTGGTCGTAGCCGGCCTTGGTGACGAGGGTGCGTTCAAGAGAGTTCATGTGGGGAATCGCGAAATTCGGGGTCTCAGGTGCCCACCGGAGTGCCGCCATTTACGCCGAGTCGGTGGATATGGACGTGGTTCTCACCAAGCGTCTCGCGACACAGGTCGACGAGATGCTCGTGGTGGGTGAAGAGCAGAATCTGCGTCCGCTTCCCCAATTCGCCCAGCTGCGGCAGGATTGCCCTGGCCCGGTCGTTGTCGAAGGTGATCAGAAGGTCGTCGAGGATCAGGGGCATCGGTTCGTGCTCCTCCAGAAAACGCTCGAGCGCGGCGAGCCGCAGCGACAGGTAGAGCTGGTCGCGCGAACCGTCGCTCAAGCCTTCTACCGTCACCGTGGTGTGGTCCGGCCGACGCCCCACCAGCACGGGCGCGTCGTTGGCGTCGAACTCCGCCGCCAAGCCGTCAAAGGCGCCACCTGTGATGGCACTGAAGATCGCCCCCGCTCGCAACAGCAGCGGGCCTTGGTTCTCCTCGCGGAAACGCTCGATCTGTTCCTGCACCAGCCTCGTGGCCAACCGCAGGCGCAGGTACCGCGACGCGTCGCGCGTCAGGGCGGCCGCCTTCGTCTCCGCCTGTTGTCGCAGATCGGCTGCCTTGTCTCCGGCGGTCACCAGTTCCGCCTTCACCGCTTCCAGCCCAAA
>MWDT01000317.1 GCA_002070825.1 Verrucomicrobia bacterium ADurb.Bin122 | reverse complement strand
CGCCGAGGCCGAGCGGCTGCGTCTGGCCGAAGCCGGGCGGGCAAGGAAAGAGGCGGAGGCCCTTGAGGAAAAGCGAAAGGCAGAGTTGGCCGAGGCCTGCAAGCACGCGGCGGCGGAAGCCCGGGCGCGTATCGAGGCCGAGCGCAAGGCTGATCTCGAACGCATGGAGCGCACGCGGATCGAGAATGAGCTGGCGCAGCAGCGGGCGATTGCCCGCGCCGAAAAGGCTGAGGCGGACCGTCAGGCCGCGGAGCGCGAAGCGGCCGCGCGCCGCGCGGCCCAGGCGCCGGACCGCGAAAAGGTGCTGGCGTTCGCGGCCTCGGTCCGGCGGCTCGCGGTCCCCGCGTTGACGTCTCCGGCCGGCGTGAAGGCTCAGGCGGACCTGGCCGCGAAGGTCGAGGGGTTCGCCCGCTGGATCGAGGGCGCGGTCGCCGCAACCCTTTAGGAGGCGGAACGTGGCTGTCGTGCTTCCATTCTCGAACCGCGTGGCGGAGACGCTGCGGGAGATCCCCGCGGCCGGGGAGACCCACCGCTGGCTCGCAAGGGCCGCGGCGGGGCTTCAGGCTTCGGGATGTGTCTCCCGCGAGGCGTGCGGGCGCTTCCTGCGGGATTGCTGTTCCCGGTGGGTGAGTCACAGGGCCGTGCCGGAACGCGAAATTGAGGCGGCTTTGCGGTTGGCCTACGATACGCCCCGGACGCCCGGGGAACGCAAGCAGGCCCCCGCCTGGCCGTCTCTGGACGCTTCTGTGCGAGACACGGCTTCTTGGACGGCCCCGGCGCTGTTCGACGGCGTGACGGACACCGGACTTTGCGCCTCGGACGTGCTGCCCCTGCTGTTCGGGCAGGATGATTTCGTGTGCGCCGGGTGGGTCTGTGAGCGGCCGATCTGCCGTCCGCTCCGTGAGTGGATGCCTCGGGTCGGGACAACCCAGTTTATCGTGATGAATCCGATGAAGGGGCCTACGGGCCTGTCCAAGGAGGGCAAACGGTCCGCGCGGTGCCAGGATAACGTGGCCGAGCGTCGTTTCGTCGTGGCGGAGTTCGACGACGCCTCTTTCGGCAAGCCGGATCAGGCGCGGGTGGCGGCGGCGCTGAATAGCGCCCTGCCGCTCGTTCTGGTGGTCGATTCGGGCGGCAAGTCTCTTCACTGCTGGTTTGATTGCCGGGGACGTGACGATCAGGATGTGGCCGCGTTTTTCGCGGCCGCGACGCGCCTGGGCGCGGACGAGACCCGCTGGGACCCCTGCGGGTGGGTGCGCATGCCCGGCGGGATGCGCGTGAAATCTGACGGGGTCAAGGTGAAACAAAAGGTGCTTTTTGTGAAATCGTTCAAGGAAGGCGGTGCACATTGAAAAAGGTGATGAAACGCGCCCCGCGAATAAAGGGGATATGCAAAGCGGCGGCGGATCTCGGTGTTACGCACCAGCATTTATGGGCTGTTCTGCGTGGGAAGCGGCAAAGCAAGTCTCTTATGCGGAAGTACCGGGCGATGAAACGCGCGGGGGGAGGTAAACATGCCGAGTGCGCCGCAACAACCCGTATTTAACTCTCCGCTAGAGCTTCTGCTCAAGGGGGGATACCTGACGCAGCAGGACGCCGGCGAGTGCCAGGCTGCCGCTGACCGCGTCGCGCCACCCAAGCGCAAGCTTTCCGGGAAGCTGATACCCCTCGGGCAGTTCCCGGATCCCATCCCCGAGAAGGACAACCCCGCTGCGCTTTTCTGCAACGGCTGGCTGCGCAAGGGCGGCGGGGCCTTCCTTATCGCCCCCTCGGGCGTCGGCAAGTCGGTCCTGACCGTTCAGGCCGCGATCTGCTGGGCACTGGGCAAGCCGTTCTTCGGCATCTGCCCGGTCCGGCCCCTCAAGATCGTCGTGATTCAGGCCGAGGACGACCGCGAGGAGGTTGCCGAGTTTCGTAATTCTGTCCGCCACGGCCTTACTACTGATTTCGACTTCGACGATTACGACATCCGGATCGCGCTGGGCATGGAAGATCCGGCCACCGCCCGCGTGTTCTTTTACAAGGCCGTCGGCAAGGTCGGTGATGCCTTTGTCGAGGAACTGGACATCCTTCTGGAAATGAACCCTGACGTCGACCTCGTGATCGTCAACCCCTTCCAGTCCTATTTCGGGGGCGACTGCGGCCGCAACGCGGAGCTGTCCCGGTTCTTCCGGGCTCAGCTCGACCCGGTCATCAAGGACGCGGACGACCTCGGCCGCGACCGCGCGGGCATCATGTTCATCCACCACACGAACAAGCCGCCGAACGACAGGGACCTCCGGGCGGAATGGGGCAACGACGAGTTCGCCCAGTACATCGGCGCCGGCGGCGCGGAGATCGTCAACTGGGCGCGCGTCATCCTCTCCCTCATGCCCTCCGGCGTCCCCGGCGTCTTCCGCTACATCTGCGGCAAACGCTGGCAGCGCCTCGACTGGGTCGGGCTGGACGGCAAGCCCTGCAAGCAGAAGCTGATCCGCCACGCGGAGAACGGCTGCATCTTCTGGCGCGACGCCACGGATGACGACGCGAAGGCTGTCGAGGAGGTCATGAGGAAGCCTTCCCACAAGGCTTCTGTCAATGAATCCCCGGGCGACATCATGCAGTATGTGTCCTATGTGGACTCCCATCCCGGACTTTCGGAGAATCAATATCGCGAGAAAATCAGCGTGGTTTTGAACGTTTCCAGCGGTACTGTCCGCAATAGACTTTTGGATGCCGTGAGGCTCGGTCTGCTCCAGGCGGATAGGGTTGGCCAAGCCAACGCTTATTCGCTTACCGAAGCGGGTAAAAGGGAGGTCGCAAATGTCAATTTTTAGGGTTGTCAAAATAGTGTTTGACAGGTTTGTTAACAACCCTAGCTTTGCCCGGGTTGTCAAACTGTTATACATACCCCCCTTAAGGGGGGGTATGTATATAACATTTTTGACAGCCCTGGCACGCATAGCGTCCAGCCTTTCTAGTGCCCAGCAATTTGACAGGTTGCAGGAAGGAGAGAGGATGAATGCCCGGCAACTGAGTGTGGAGCGGTTAGCTCAGGACGTTCTGCGGTGCTGTGCGCAGGCCGGGAGCAGGGGGCGTTTTACGCAACACACAACGATTTTTGGCCAGTCCCGGGCTTGTGTTTATCTCTACCCGGCGGCTTGTGTATTTGTCCAGC
>MWDT01000316.1 GCA_002070825.1 Verrucomicrobia bacterium ADurb.Bin122 | reverse complement strand
GGCCGTGGGACTTTGTTCGATGGCCTGCGAGAGTGTGCGGATCGTGGCGAGCTGGCGCTCCAGCTGGCGCCGTTTACGCCGCTGCATGAAGACGACGGCGGCAGCCAGACCGGCCACGCCCACGGCGTAGGACAGGTAGGCCCACCAGGTGCGGTACCACGGCGGACGTACGGCAAAGACCAGCGAATCCACTTCGCCGACACGGTCGCCCAGTCTCGGGCGCACAAGCAGGCGATGCCGCCCGACACCGGGGTGCTTGAACGCCGCCGAGCCCGCACTGCCGACGTTGTTCCAATCGCGCTCCGAGCCGTCCAGTTTCACCTCGAAGGTGACGGAGGCATCCAATGGCGAGCCTGGGGCGATGAAATGGGCCACGACGGATTTGTCGCCGTAGGGCAGGTCGCCGATCGAGCCATTGCGAGGCAGGAGACAACGTTCACTAGACGGCAGGTCGACATGGGTGATCCGCGCGCGCAGCGGGGCAGCCAACGATTGCGCCACCTTGGGATCGTAGCGCAACAGCCCGCAATTCTCCTGCAACCAGACGACGCCATCGTCCTCGAACGCGAAGAAAAGCGGCATGTGCCCTGCAAAAAGCTCCGCCGTCTGGTCCTCGACCAGCCCGCCACGCGTTTCCCGATACAGGTGCAACACCTCGTCGGCCACCGCCCAAAGGCGGCCCGAAGCATCGCGCCCCGGACGGCAGTTGATGGGGCGGCCCTCCGGGATGCGTTTCAGAAACTCGACGTCCGACACGAAGCGCCGAGTGCCTTCATCGAAACGTAGCGTACGACCGGCGACGTTGACGCGGGCCGTGCCATCGACCTCGAACAACTGGCACCAGGAGGGGAACAGCCCGTTCGCCTCGCCAAACACCTCCAGCTCGGGGCGACCCTCGCGCACCCGGACGCGGCCCACCCGGCCGCTTCCCAGCTCCACCCAAACGTCGCCGGATGCGTCCTGCACAAGATAGAAAAACCGTCGCACCTCGGGTGCCGGAAACGCCTCGAGTTCAAATCCGTCCGCCGTCGGCCGCAACCAGCCAATCTCACGATCGGCGAGGTAGAGCCAGCGCCCCGCCACGGGGTCCGCCCGCGCCACGCGCAGATTGCGCGCCTCCGGCGCAAACGGCACCCAGCCCGCCTCCGTCCAGTAAAACGCGCCCTTGTTCGTCCCCGCCAACTGGCGACCCGCCGCATATGAAAGCGACGACACGTACGCACCGGGCGGAGAATCCACCTCCAGCCGCGTTAGCCGCCCGCCCGCGTCGTACACTCCACGAAAGACCTGCCCGTCGGCCATGAACCACAGGCGCGAATCGTAGCGGCACACGTTGACCGTATCGATCGCCGTGCCGAACAAGGGGACAAAATCCGACACCGGCGACGGGAACCGCACGCGCACGATGCCATCCTTCAGACGCCCCCAGATCACCCCGCCTTCGCCAGCCACCAGCTGCCTCACCGCGCTCAACCGGTGGTCCGCCGTATGATCGGCCACCTGGACCACGCGGCCCTGCCGGTCGAAAAACACGATGCCCACACTATCCACCGCGGCCGCAAAATAACCATCGCCCGCCGCGCAAAGGGCATTGATGCGCGCCGGCGCCGCGAGAGCCCCGTCGCACGCAAACGGCAGCAGCCGCTCACCATCGAATAGCCACAGGCCGCGACCAAACGTACCGACGAGCAGATGGTCCGCATCGAAGGGGACCGACGAGACCACCGTATCGTTGATCCAAGCGTCGGGCGTATGGGAGACCAAGCGCATGCCCTCGGCGTCCAGCCGCCAGAGCGCACCGGTCGTCTGTGAACTCGCATAGCGCGCCCCGCGAAACGTGAAAACGTGCGCCAGTTGGTCGAGTTGCCCCACAAGGCGCACCGCAGTCCCCGGACGCCAGAGACGCAGCGGTCCGCTTCGGCCGTGCCAGAGCCAGTCGCCCCCCACATCGGCCACCACACGTTGATCGTCCGACGGTGCCGAGGTCTGCTCGTCAAACACCGAGGCAACCACCCGACGGCGCCAGCATCCATCCTCGCCAAACTCCACACGCGCGATCCCCCCGTGCATCCCAAGATAGATCGAACCATCCGGCCCCACGGCCGCCCGCACCGCCACACTCGGAATCTCGTCGGCGGCCTGCAAAAAAGTCGTCCACCGCACGCCATCGCCCCACGCGATCATCCGCCCCGCGATGACGAGCACCCGTCCGTCTGGGAGGATGTGCAAATCGGAAGGCGACGAGGTGAGCCCGAGGGCATCGTTGCCCCGGATCTGAAACTGCGGCCCGCCGACCTCAGTCCGCGCCACTGCCGAAGGCGCTAAGTGACGCACCTGTGCGCGCAATGCACCACCCGGTGCAGACAACGCAACCAGGCAGAGCACGAAAAGGGATATCCAGCGCATAGGGGTAAGGGGGGCGGCTTGCCAAGGCGCAGTCAGCGCCGAGACGTCGCCGAGTAGGAGAGCCTTTCGCCCACGACGCAAGACTGCGCGGAAGAACCTAACGGCTTGCCTTCAAACAAAAGTATGGGGAGCCTTTTCCCTTTTATGAAACGCGCCCTCATCACCGGCATCACAGGACAGGATGGTTCATATCTGGCAGAGCTGCTCCTCGCGAAGGGGTACGAAGTGCACGGCGTCGTGCGCCGCGCCTCGACGTTTAACACCAGTCGCATCGACCACCTTTACCAAGACCCGCACGTCAACGGCGTGAAGCTGTTCCTGCACTACGGCGATCTCGCCGACTCGGTGCAGATGGTGAAGCTGCTCTATAGCCTCCAGCCGGACGAGATCTACAATCTCGGGGCGCAGTCGCACGTGCGCGTGTCGTTCGACGTGCCGGAGTACACCGGCGACGTGGTCGGGCTCGGTGCGCAACGCATCCTAGAGGCCATCCGCGAGGCCGGGCTGGTGAAGAAGTGCCGCTATTATCAGGCGTCGTCCTCGGAGATGTTCGGCAAGGTGCAGGAGGTGCCGCAGACGGAGAAGACGCCATTCTGGCCGCGCTCGCCGTACGGCTGCGCCAAGATGTACGCGTACTGGCTGACGGTGAACTACCGCGAGAGCTACAATCTGCACGCGAGCAACGGCATCCTTTTCAACCACGAGTCGCCGCGCCGCGGCGAGACCTTCGTCACCCGCAAGATCACGCGTGC
>MWDT01000315.1 GCA_002070825.1 Verrucomicrobia bacterium ADurb.Bin122 | reverse complement strand
ACGCGCACATCGAGGGCGAAATACTTGCCGCCAAACTGGGCGCCGATGCCGCTCTTCTGCGCCATCGTGAGGATCTTTTGTTCCATCTCGAGATCGCGGAAGGCCTGGCCGTGGGCATTGCCCTTCGTCGGCAGGGTGTCGTAGTACTTCGTCGAGGCGAGCTTGACGGTCTTGAGGCAGGCCTCGGCGCTCGTGCCACCGATGACGATGGCCAGATGGTACGGCGGGCAAGCCGACGTGCCGAGGTACTTCATCTTTTCGGCGACGAAGGCTTCGAGGCTCTTCGGATTGAGGAGCGCTTTCGTCTCCTGATAGAGGAAGGTCTTGTTGGCCGAGCCACCGCCCTTGGCGACGAAGAGGAACTCGTACTTGGAGCCCTCCGTAGCGTAGAGGTCGATCTGCGCCGGGAGATTGGTGCCGGTGTTAACCTCCTCGTACATGTCGAGGGCGGCCGTCTGCGAGTAGCGGAGGTTTTCCTTGGTGTAGCACTCGTAGATGCCCTTGGAGATATACTCGGCGTCGTTGGCGCCGGTCCAGACCTGCTCGCCCTTCTTGGCGACGACGGTCGCGGTGCCGGTGTCTTGGCAGAACGGCAGGATGCCCTGCGCGGAAACTTCGGCGTTCTTCAGCAGCGTGAGGGCCACATAGCGGTCGTTGGCGCTGGCCTCGGGGTCGTCGAGGATCGCCGCGACCTGTTTCAGGTGCTTCGGGCGCAGCAGAAAGCTGCACTCGCGCATCGCCGCCTGCGAGAGGAAGGCGATCGCCTCGGGCGAGACCTTGAGAATCTCACGCCCCTCGAAGGTCGTGGTGCTCACGCCCTCCTTGGAGATCAGACGGTACTCGGTGTCATCCGGACCGTGCGCATAGATGTCTTGGTAGAAGAACGCGGGAGTAGCCATATCGTCCCAGCGTAGGAGATCCGCGCGCCCCGAGTAAAGCGCGAGAATCCACAGAAAACACAGCCGCCCGCTCTCAGAGGAGCTTCATCTTCGGCAAGTCCTGCACATCGACCAGCCCCACCGGCCGGCCCTCAGCATCCACTGCGATGAGATCGTCGATCTTGTAACGGTCAAAAAGGCGGAGCGCCTCCACTGCCAGCGAGTCCGCCCGCACCGTTTTCGGTGTGCGCGTCATGTACGGAGCCACCGGCTGCGCGATGAAATTGGGCACACTGAGGATGTGTCGCCGGAAATCGCCATCCGTCAAAATGCCGGCGAGGCGCCCGGTCTCCGGCTCGGTCAACGCGATGCAACCCGCCTTGGCTTTCGTCATCGCCAGAAGCGCATCCTGGATCGTCGCCGTCGCCGCCAGCACCGGCAGCCGTTCACCCGTGCGCATGATGTCGCTCACTTTCATGAGCAACACCGTGCCGAGATTACCGGCCGGGTGCAGCCGCGCGAAATCGTCGCGTGTGAAACCGCGGCTCTCCAGCACCACCATCGCCAATGCGTCGCCGAGCGCGAGCGCGGCAGTCGTGCTGGCCGTCGGTGCGAGTTTCAACGGGCACGCCTCGCGCGGCGTGCGATAGATCAGGCGCAGGTCGCCGTCCTTCGCGAGATCCGACGCGGCATTGCCGGTAAACGCGACCACCTTCAGGCCAAAGCGCTTCAGGATCGGCACCAGCCGCAACACCTCCTGCGTCTGCCCGCTATTGCTCAGCAGAATCGCCAGATCGCCCGACTGGCAGAGTCCGAAATCGCCGTGCAACGCCTGCGTCGCATCCAGAAAACACGACGCCACGCCGGTGCTGTTAAACGTGCCAGCGAGCTTCTGCACGACATGCGCCGACTTGCCCACGCCGCTGAAAATCAGTTTTCCACCGCTGGCGATGGTCTCCTCGACCGCGCGCACTACGGCGACAAAATCGGCATCGAGTGCCTCCGCCGTCGCAGTCAGGGCCTCGGTTTCGAGACGGATGCAGTCACGGGCACGTAAAAGAATCGTAGCTTGGTCGAAGGACATCGTGTTTTTATCGCGGAAACAGGTTGCGGAACTTACGGTGAACCCATCACCGTTCAATCCCTTTCCCTGCCGATGCGATCTGTCATGAGACTCCTCTGCTGGCTCAGCCTGAGCCTGACGCTCGCGATCACTGGATGTGACCGCTCCAGCGGACTGCCGTTCACGTCCGAAGACAACGACCCCGACTATACCCGCGGCAAACAATTGATCCGGCAGGGCCGCGAACAGGAAGCGCTCGCCGCATTCCTCCGCGTCATCGCCACGCGCAACGACGAAGCCCCCGAGTCGCACCTCGAAGCCGCCCTGCTCTACCAGCAACAGCTCAAAGACCCCATCGCGGCCATCTACCACTTCCGAAAGTACCTCGAGCTACAGCCCAACTCCCGACAGGCTGTCCTCGTGCGCCAACGCATCGACGCCGCCAAACGCGACTTTGCACGCACCCTCCCTGCGCACCCGCTCGAAGACGCCAGCGTCAAACTCGAGTTCATGGACCAACTGGAGCGCCTCCAACGCGAGAACGACGACCTCAAGGCCGAGATCACCGCCCTGCGCGCCGGCCTGCCCGAAGGCGCCGTCCCGGTCGTTCCTCGCCCACGCCGCACCAGCACCGGCTTCGTCGTCCGCGCGCCCGACACATCCACTCCGGCTCCCGCCCCAGAAGAAAGCCCCGCCCCGGCCCAACCCCTCGCCGAGGCAGAACCGATCGCCGCCGAAGACTCGCCAGTCATGCATGCGCCCATGCCCGTCGAAATGGTCGCACCGTCCGAGCACACCCGAGTCTCCGTCCCATCCCGCGCTCCCACCACCCCCTCGCGCCCCGGCGCCAACACGCCCCCACCTGCCCAGACCACCGGCAAACGGCACACCGTGCAACGAGGCGACACCCTCTACAGCCTCGCTCAAAAGTACTACGGCAACCGCTCCCGCTGGCGCGATATTTACGGAGCCAACCAGGACCTCCTCCGCACCGAAGGCGACACCCTGCGCATCGGCATGGAGCTCCGCATCCCCTGATCGCGCGCCCACACGGCGTCCGCCCGGCGGCTCAGCCAGCTGCGACCACGCCTCCACTCCCCGTCCACACGCATGGCCAATCGTTTCTACTCCAGCTTCGACACCGCCACCTACGATGGTGCGCGAAAGCGCGATTACCGCAGCGTTTTCCAAGTGGACCGCGACCGCATCATCCACGCCCATGC
>MWDT01000314.1 GCA_002070825.1 Verrucomicrobia bacterium ADurb.Bin122 | reverse complement strand
GATCGAGTCGATCGACAGCAACCGCAACTACGGCAAGAGCGACACGCTCCAGGTCATCCGTGTGCTGAAAAACTACGATTTGCTGAAGGACGCACAGATGGATTTCCGTCCGGTGACGCGCCGCGGCAAAACCCAACCCGCTTCCCAATCGTGATCCATCCCACTGCCATCGTAGAACCGGGCGCCAAACTCGGCGCCGATTGTGAAATCCACGCCTACGCCGTGATCAAAAGCAATGCCGAGCTGGGCGACCGTGTGGTGGTCCACCCGTTTGCCGTGATCGGCGGCGACCCGCAGTTCCTGAAATTCGACCCCGCGACTCCGAGTGGCGTGCGTGTGGGGCACGACACGGTGATTCGCGAGCACGTGACAATCAACCGTGCCATCCACGCCGGACAGTACACGGTCGTCGGCGCGCATTGTTTCCTCATGGCGACCTCACACGTCGCGCACGACTGCGCGATCGCGGATGGCGTGGTACTCGCCAACGCAGTCCTGCTCGCCGGCCATGTGACGGTCGGTGAAAACACCTTTCTTGGAGGCAGCGCGACGGTCCATCAGTTCGTCCGTATCGGCGAAGGCGCGATGGTCGGCGGCGCGGCGCGCATCTCGCGCGATCTGGCCCCGTACACGATGACGGCGGAGCGCGACGAAGTCGCGGGCTTGAATGTCGTCGGCCTGAAGCGCCGTGGCGTGCCGCGTGAGGCGATCCGCGAGCTGAAGGCGGCGTTCCACCATGTTTACGGGACGCCGGGAAATATCCGTACGCTCGCGGCGCAGGCTCTGGGCCTTAGTGGCGATCATGCCTTCCGCACTCCCGAGGCGCGGCGATTCCTCGAGTTTTTCTCCTCCGGCAAACGCAGCTTTGCCCGCCCCGTGCGCGGACGTGCTGCGGCTGATGAGGCGGAGGTCTGACGCGCTTTTTATCCCCATGAAACCCCTTGCAATCACCTGTGGAGACCCGGCGGGCGTGGGCCCGGAAATCGTAGCGGCTTGGCTCAATGCGCACCCGGAGCAGGCGTCTGAGGTCGCGGTGCTGGGGCATGGCGGCTGGCTGGAGACGCTTCCAGCCGCGGTCTCGAAAATTGCCGTCGTCGAGCCGGGCTTTGCGGCGGTGCCAGGCCAGCCGAGCGAGGCGGGGGCGCGCATCGCGCTGGGGGCCATGGAGCGCGCGGCGGCTGGCTGCTGGGCTGGCGAGTTTTCGGGCGTGGTCACCGGGCCGGTGAGCAAGGATTGGTTGGCGCGCATCGGCTACGAGTTTCCCGGTCAGACGGAGTTTTTTGCGGCGCGCTGGGGCGGGGTGCCGACGATGGCATTTTGCGGCGGCACGCTGCGCGTGGTGCTGCTCACCTGGCACATTCCATTCCGTGAGGTGCCGTCGCGGCTGACGCGCGACGAGTTTTCGCGGGCGGTGCGTGCGGCCGACGAGCTGGCGCGCGCCGAGGGCATTGCCGTACCGAGGATCGGCGTATGCGGGCTCAATCCGCATGCCGGCGAGGCGGGGCTGATCGGGCGCGAGGAGCGTGAGATCATCGATCCGCTCCTCGACGAGTTGCGGCGCGAGTTTCCCGGGCTTTCGCGCGCCGAGCCTAGCGACACGCTTTTCCACCGGCAGGCGCGGGGCGAATTCGACGTGACGGTGGCGCTCTACCACGATCAGGGGCTGGCGCCGCTGAAGCTGGTCGATTTTGACACGGCCGTGAACGTGACACTCGGGCTGCCGTTTGTGCGCACTAGTCCAGACCATGGCACGGCATTTGGCATCGCGGGCAAGGGCAAGGCGAGCGCGACGAGTTTTTCCAACGCAGTCGAAGTGGCTCGCCGTCTGATCGCGCGTCGCGCGAGTTGACCGGCGGCTACACGAGCCAGGCCAGACCTCCGCCGACTAGCAGCCCGAAGAGATGGGATTCCCAGGAGACGCCGTCGCGTGCGGGCGCGATGCCGCCGAGCATGCCGCCGTAAAAGAGTAGGACGCCGGCGGCGATGAGGAGGTCTTCGGTGGTTTGGTGGAGTCCGGCGATGGCCAGCAGGTAGCCGAGCAGGCCGAAGATCACGCCGCTCATGCCCATGTGTGCCGCACTGCGTGCCAGCAGCCAGACGAGGAGTCCGCCGCCGAGCGCGGTGCCTCCGGCGACCTCGGCAAACACGAGATCGCCGCGGCGCATGACCAGATAGCCGAGTACGAGGAAGGGCGGAAGGTTGGCGCCGAGGTGGGCGAGATTGGCGTGAAGGAATGGCGCGGTGAGGATGGCCGGCAGGCTGGCGGGCTGGCGCGGGAGGATCGCGAGCGAGTGGGTGGCGGCGCCGCCCACTAGACGCAGGAGCGTGCCGAGGACCATGGCGACGGCCGGCCAGGCGAGCAGGCACCACGGGCGGGCCAGAAATAGCCTCTCCAGCCAGGGAAAAACGGTTTCCATGTGCGGAGCAGAAATGCATCGGACCGAGGCGGCAAGCCAGTGCGGCGAGAAGCGGCTGGTTAAAAAATGTTTAGCGTCATTTTTCCCATGGAAAAAAGCACGGGAGCCTGTTGTCGTGGCATCCTGCATGAAAAAGCTCCGGCATCTCTGGATCTGCCTCGCCAGCTTGGCGGGGGCGCTGGGGCTTTTGATTGGGGCGGCATTTGTGCCGGCGGTGCAGACGGGAGTCGCACGGCAGGTGCTGGAGGGGCAGTTTGGCGAACATGCCTCGCTGGGGCGTCTGGCAATTGGCTGGAGTCGCATCCGTGTGGAGGATTTCCGGCTGGAACAGCCTGGCTGCGTGGTGGCGTTGCCGTCACTGGAGGCGGAGTGGTCGCTCTCGTCGGCACTCCGCAAACGGGTGAAGTTGCGGCGACTCCTGGCCAAGGGGTGGAGCGTGGAGTTGTCGGCTGCGCCGGCGGCACAAGCGGATGAGCCGGCCGCCCAGACTCCGGTGGTGCCATTCCCTGGGGTGTTCCGGCTGATCGAACTGCCGGTGGACTTTGTACTGGATGCGGCGGAGCTGGAGGGGACGGTGGCGTTGCCCGGCGAGCGACTGGGGGTCTCCGTGGCGGGTGGGCAGCTTGGCGTGGGGCGGCAGGGCCTTTTCAATCTGGCGCTGACGTTGCACCCGGTGACGGGGGGGGCAGTCGAGTCGGTGCAGGCCAACGGGACGCTCGCGGTCACGATGGACACGCCGCGCACGGTGTCGCGTGTGTCGGCTCAA
>MWDT01000313.1 GCA_002070825.1 Verrucomicrobia bacterium ADurb.Bin122 | reverse complement strand
GGCAACGGCCCGATCGACGCCTTCGTCCGCGCCCTCAACCAGGCCGGCGTCCCCGATTTCGACGTCGCCAGCTACTCCGAGCACTCCCTCGGCAAAGGCGCCGAGGCCCGCGCCGTCAGCTACATCCAGATCAAAACCACCCGCGGCAAAACCTACTTCGGCGCCGGCACCGACACCAACATCGAGCTCGCCTCCATCAAGGCCGTCGTCAGCGCCGTCAACCGCGGCTACGCCTCCGTTAAATCCACCCATGTCTAAACCACGCATCTTTGTCGACGGTAGCGAAGGCACCACCGGCCTCGAAATCAACGAACGCCTCGCCGGTCGCCACGACCTCGACGTCATCGCCATCGACCCCGCGCAACGCAAAGACCCGGCCGCCCGCCGCGCCATGATCTGCGGCGCCGACCTCGTCTTCCTCTGCCTGCCCGACGCCGCCTCCAAGGAAGCCGTCTCCCTCGCGGCCGATTGCCCCACCGTGCGCTTCATCGACGCCAGCACCGCTCACCGCACCGACCCCGCCTGGGTGTACGGACTGCCAGAGCTGCGCAAAGGCGCCCAGCGCGCCGCCATCCGCGACTCCAAACGCGTCGCCAATCCCGGCTGCCACGCCACGGGCTTCAACCTCGCCGTCGCCCCCCTCGTCGCCGCCGGCCTCGTCGCGCCCGACACTCCGCTCACCTGCACCTCCCTCACCGGGTTCTCAGGCGGCGGTAAAAAACTCATCTCGGCCTACGCAACCAACCCCACGCCGCTCGCCGCCCGCCAGGCCAAGGAGTCGCCCGACGACCACCGCGTCGCCCCGCGCCCCTACGCCCTCGGCCTCTCGCATAAGCACCTTCCCGAGATGATGGCCGTCTCCGGCCTCACCGTCGCGCCCGTCTTCATCCCCATCGCCGCCGATTACTACCGCGGCATGGCTGTCTGCGTGCCTCTCCCACGCAAACTCCTCGCGCACCCCGCTGGCGCCCCCGAGATCGCCGCCGTGCTGGCCGACGCCTACGCCGGCGAACGCTTCGTGCGTGTCGCAGCCGTCAACGACGCCAACGAGCTCGACGAAGGTTTCTTCCGCACCCTCGCCTGCAACGGCACCAACCGCTGCGACCTCACCGTCTTCGGCAACGCCGAACAAGCCGTCGTCGTCGCCCGTCTGGACAACCTCGGCAAAGGCGCCTCCGGTGCCGCCGTGCAGTGCATGAACCTCATGCTCGGCTTCGACGAAGCCACCAGCCTCATCAGCTGACGCGCTGAGTTTTCAAAAGCCGCCGAGCCTGTCAGGCCGGCGGCTTTTTTGCGCCCGCCAACCTCAGGTGGTGCGCACGGCGCCGCCCTCCGTAGGGGCCCAGAATCTTGCTGCGCCCTTTCCGACCCGCGGCCAGCGCTCAGCGCTGGAATTGGAAGGCCGTAAACTCCACCTCGCCTTGGGCGTTGCGTTGGAGGATCTGCAAATCTGCCGGCAACACGGGCGCAGGCGCAGCATTGACCGCCGGCAGCGCAGTCAGGCGCAGCGGAGTCAGCTTCACATCTTGCACCCAGTCGAGGCTGGCCGCATCGGCGGTAAACGTCGCGGGCGTCTCCACAGACGCCTTCCGATCCGTCATGAAAACCGCAAAGACCGGCTGAAACTCGTCAGCGCGCACGCGCTCCGAGCTCACCCGAGCCACGCGTTGCACCTCCGCAGGCGCACTCGCGACCGCAGGCACCGGATCGCGCGTCACCTCAGCCAACGCACCCGGCTGGGGAGCCGGACGCAGCAGGACAAACCCGGCGCAAGCCGCGATCGCCGCAAATCCCGCAGCCATGTACCATCCGGCCGCAGGCCGCCGCGCGGCCACAGCACCACCAGGAAACGCGATGATCTTCTCGTCGGCCTGCTTTGCGGCTTCAGCCAGCTTACCCGGACAAACCGGTGCCGACTGCGCATGGAATTGTTCGAACAGCAGCGCACTCGCCCGCGACATCCGGCAGTACTGCTGGTACACGCGACGGCGCTCCGGGCTGCGCGCGATTTCCGTCTCCAGTGCGGCGGCATCGGCCGCCGAAATCTCCTGGTCGACGTACAGGTTGAGCAGCTCGATAAATTTGGATTCTTTCATTGGAAGTCCTCCCCTAGTTGTGCGCGAAGATTTTCCCGGGCCCGCGCGATCCGGCTTTTGACGGTGCCCACGGAGATGCCGAGGATGTCGGCGATCTCTTCGTAGGATAAGTTTTTAACGTTACGTAAAATCAGTATCTCCCGGTGCTTCGGATTGAGCTTTTCCATCCCCGCGGCGATCCGTCCCACAAATTCCTGGGTCACCGTGGCATCGCCGGGCGTTTCCACCTCGGCGGGGATGATCTCGGCAAGCGTCGTCTCGTTCTCGCCACCCACCGGCTGGTCAAAGGAGACCGTGTGATCGCGTTTGCGCCGCCACCAATACCAGTAGCGATTCCGCGCCAGATTCGTCGCGATCTGGTACAACCAGGTCGAGAACGCCGACTCTCCCCGAAAATTCGCCAGTCCACGGTGCGCCCGAATAAACGCATCCTGCGTCACCTCTTCGGCATCCTGCTGGTTGCGCAACAGCTGGTGGACCATCGCGTAGATCCGCCCCCAATAGCGGGACACCATTTCATTATACGCCCCCTCGTCGCCGTCCTTGAACCGGGCGACGAGCAATTGGTCGATGGCGATCTCCTGAGCTTTGGTGGACATACGTTCCACTTCGCTCTGATGCGCGTATTTTTGAATTGTTCCCAAGTTGGACAAAGAAGGTGCCTGCATAGAACCGGACTGGACGGAGGGTCAAGGACCCAAGTGGCATTCCGACATGCCTTCGGGAAACCCGTTCGCCCGATTTTTCGGATAAAATTTTGAACGCGGAATCCGTTCATCCGCGTGCAAAAAAACCGGCGTTTCGAGAATTCGCAAAAAAACCGCTTGCATTCACCAGCCGTTCCCTATTCTTCGCCGCTCTCACGTTGGTAACGGGCTCGTAGCTCAGTTGGAAGAGCGCCTCAATGGCATTGAGGAGGTCGTCAGTTCGAACCTGATCGGGTCCACCAATTTTAGGGAATCGCCAGATGCGTCTGACATTTCCCCATCGCGGCAAAAGCGACAACCGCAGAGCTTATGTTTTCACTTCAAAAGAAAACACCAAGATTGCATCTGTCACGGGGCGAAACCGCGTCGACAGGTGTGCGCCCGGGTGCTCA
>MWDT01000312.1 GCA_002070825.1 Verrucomicrobia bacterium ADurb.Bin122 | reverse complement strand
GCGCCCGCCGACTACCGGCGCGTGCTCGATCTCGATACCGCCACGGCCTCCGTCTCCTACACGCACGAGGGCGTGCGCTTTACCCGCGAGGTGTTCGCCAGTGCGCCGGACAACGTGATCGCCGTCCGACTCACCGCCGACAAGCCCGGCCGGATTTCGCTGGTCGCGTCGATGAAGACACCGATGGCTGCCACCGTCACCACCGCCGAGGGCGACACGCTCGTCATGCGCGGGCGCGGCGGCGACGCCGACGGCATCAAGGGCCGGCTCGATTACGAGGCCCGCGTGAAGGTGCTCGCCACCGGCGGCAAGGTCTCCGCCGGCGCCGACGCCGTGACGGTTGCGGGCGCGGACAAAGTCACGCTGCTCATCACGGCGGCCACCAGTTTCAAACGCTTCGACGACGTGAGTGGCGATCCCACACGGCTCACGACGGAGACGCTCGCGGCGGCTTTGAAGAAACCGTTTGCCGAGTTGCGCGAGGCCCAGCTCGCCGATCATCAACGTCTCTTCCGGCGCGTGGCGCTCGACCTCGGGCAGACCGAGGCGATGAAGTTGCCGACCGATGTGCGCATCGCGCGTTTCCACGAGGGCAACGATCCGCAGCTCGCCGCGCTGTACTACCAGTACGGGCGCTACCTGCTCATCAGTTGCTCACGCCCCGGCGGGCAGGCGGCCAATCTCCAGGGACTTTGGAACGACAGCACGAATCCTCCGTGGGGCAGCAAGTACACGATCAACATCAACACGGAGATGAACTACTGGCCCGCCGAGTCGGGCAACCTCGCCGAGTGCGTCGATCCGCTCGTCTCCATGATCGAGGAGCTCGCCGCGAGCGGTGCGCGCACCGCGCAGGCGCAGTACGGCGCCCGCGGCTGGGTGGCCCACCACAACACCGACATCTGGCGCGCCAGTGCGCCGATCGACGGTCCGTTCTGGGGCATGTGGCCCACAGGCGGCGCCTGGCTCTGCCTGCACCTGTGGGATCGCTATGAGTTCAGCGGCGACGAGGCCGAGCTGCGCCGTTTTTACCCGCTGATGAAGGGCGCCGCCGAGTTCTTCCTCGATACGCTCCAGACCGATCCGAAGCACGGCTGGCTCGTCACCAGCCCCTCGATTTCCCCGGAAAACGGCCACCCCTTCGGCACCTCGGTTTGCGCCGGGCCGACGATGGATATGCAGATCCTGCGCGACCTTTTCGCCCACACGATCCAGGCGGCCGATAAACTCGGCGTCGACGCGCCGCTGCGTGCGCAACTCGCCGCCGCCCGCGCCCGACTGGCGCCAAATCAGATCGGCTCCGCCGGCCAGTTGCAGGAGTGGATGGAGGATTGGGATATGCAGGCGGCCGACATCAACCACCGCCATGTCTCGCATCTTTACGGGTTGTTCCCCGGTCGGGATTTCAACCGGCTCGACAATCCGCCGCTCGCTGCCGCCGCGAAAAAGTCGCTCGAAATCCGCGGCGACCGTGCGACCGGCTGGGCCACCGCCTGGCGTCTGTGCCTGTGGGCGCACCTCGGCGAGGGCGACCACGCATTTGAGATTCTTCGCTTCCTGCTCAGCCCGGAGCGCACGTACCCGAACATGTTCGACGCGCATCCGCCGTTTCAGATCGACGGCAATTTCGGCGGCGCAGCCGGCATCGTCGAGATGCTCATGCAGAGCCGTGCGGGCGAGATCGAGCTGCTGCCCGCGTTGCCCGCCGTCTGGCCGTCCGGCCGGGTGACGGGCCTGCGCGCCCGCGGTGGTTTCGAAGTCGATCTTGCCTGGCGCGACGGAAAACTCACTGAGGCCACCATCCGCGCCGTGAAGGCCGGGAGCGTCCGCCTGCGCTGCGGCCAGACCGTGCGCGCCGTCTCGCTCGCCGCAGGAGATACCTTCCGCTGGGACGGCCGCTGAGCGTGGCGCCCAATCCGTCGAACTCTACACCTCGGCACGTCATGCTCCTCCTCCGCACGTTCGTTTGGGGACTGCTCGCACTCTCGACACTCGACGCCGTGCAGGCGGCGGATGTCCCGGGTGCGCCGGCCGCTCCCCGTGTTTTTCGCTACACCAATCCGATTACGCGGGACGCGGCGCTGTCCCTGCGCGACCACTGCATCATCAAGGTCGGGCCGCAGTGGTTTTGCACGGGCACATCCAACCCGGTGTGGACCGGCCCCAATCCCGGTGTGCGCCTGTTGGTCTCCGACGATTTGATCCACTGGCGGCATCATTCCTGGTTGATCGATGCGAGCACGCTGCCGGCGGATTGTCCGTATAATGGCCGCTTCTGGGCGCCCGAGATTCACCAGATCAAGGGCCGCTTCTGGATGACGGTGAACAGCGGCAAGGTGACCGCCGAAGACCCGAAGGGCATGAGCACGCACAGCGTCTGGCTCTTCGTCGCCGATGCGGTCACCGGGCCATACAAACTGGTCAAGGGTCCCCTCACGCCGCAGTACAACAACGACGCCACGCTCTTCGAAGATGACGACGGACGCACCTACCTCTACACCAGCGGCAACGGCCTCTGGCAGGCGGAAATCGATCTGGAGACCGGCAACCTCGCCGCGCCGATCGAGAAGTTCCTGGACAAGAAACAGCCCGGCTGGCCCGAGTGGATGATCGGCGGCATTGAGGGCCCGTTCGTCATCAAACGCGAGGGCACCTACTTCATGTTTTTCTCCACCTGGACCCGTGGCTACGAGGTCGGCCTCTTGCAGTCGAAGTCGCCGCTTGGTCCGTGGGCGCTGGTGTCGCCCGAGCCGATCTTCGGCACGCGCAAGAAGGGCTACCGGCCGGAGCTCGCCGCCGAGGGCGGCTATTCCCACCTGAACTTCACCGACACCGAGGACCCATACTGCGAAACCGGCCACAATGCGCTTTTCGAGGGGCCGGGCGGACAGCTCTGGAGCTCGTGCCACTACATGATGGATCCGAAGCGTCCGCATCCCTACAGCCCGGAGTTGCTGGACTGGGAGAAGTCGCCGCAGCTCGGCATCGAGCCGGTGACGTACCGCGACGGCCGCTTCTACATCCAGAAAGCCACCTGGACCGAGCAGGCCGTGAAGTACTGAGGACGGTTTTGCCTGCGGCACAGAGCCGGCTGGGCACTCCAGCCGGCTCTGTGCGTTTGCGCGGCGGGCGAGTGTGCCGGCGCCTCGGGCGCAAAAGAGAACTTGCCTTCGCTTTCGTTGTGAGCATAAGCTCATAACTGGAATGCAA
>MWDT01000311.1 GCA_002070825.1 Verrucomicrobia bacterium ADurb.Bin122 | reverse complement strand
TGACAAACTCCGCCACGGCGGGCGGCGCGTCGAAAGTTCCTGGGAGCGGTGGGGGCAACACGCTCCGAGCGTCGCAAGCCATCCTCCCACAACAAGCCCAATCCGCGCGCGCCCGCGTCGCTTCGGCTGAGAGTCGCAAAGCCTCAGGCCTCCGATCTGCTCCGCGACTGAGCGCTCCTACGCGAGACGAGCGCTCGTTTCCCCCAAGAGCTCATCGGCTCAAACCGCCACGAGTAACGACTGACCTCCGGCAAATCGCAAAGCCAGTTGCAGTCTGTTCCCGCCATGGGTTTTCACTTTTCGCCTAACCGGGATACCGCAGCGTGAGCCGCAACATGTCGAAGAGCTGGATTCCGTCTTCAAAGATCGGCTCAGGGTAGTTCCGGACGAAGAAATCGGGGTCGATGCTCGCGACCCGGAACCCGTGTCGCTGGTAGAAGGCGAGTTGGTAGCCGAAGGTGCCGGTGCCCACCTCGAGTTGCCGGGCGCCAGCATTGCGAAAGTAACCGATGACCCATTGGAGAAGCGCCGTGCCGTAACCGAGCCTCTGATGGTCCGGCTGGACCGCGATGCTCATCAGCTCATGCGCGCCGTCGGCAAGCGGTTTGACCACACAGGCGCCGACAACAGATCCGGCCATTGACGCGACGAAGCACTTCGAGCCGGGAAGATACGAGCGAATCTTGTCCTCCGAAGGATCGGCCTGCAGCAACAGCTCCAGCGGGGCATCTGCAGTGGGGACTTCTTGAATGAGCAGCGACATGCGGAGTGTGAAACGACCCAGTTCAGGAACGCCGGGCGCCCTGACTCAGGCAGTTTTAGGAGACTGTCCTGATTACGGACACGGAGCGCAATCCATTCGCGCGCGTGCCACCCCACCCGCCCGACGACGGATCCCTCCGATTCGTGGCCATTCGTGCAGATTCGTGGATGGCCCGGGGGCTCGGCGCGCCGCGGGCGGCTCAAACGCCGGGGACCTTGGCGCGCTTAAACTCCACCTCAATCGCCGCGATCGAGAGTTTGATCTCGTGCACGCACATCGCCAGCGAGCCGATGAAGGCCGCCAGCGAACACACGAAGATCGCCTGCCCCCATCTCGGATAGTCGTGCACAATCGCCCCCATCGACATCGCCGCCAGGATGATTGAGACCAGACCCAGCATCTGCATCTGCCGGATCAGATGCAGGCGCCGGCGGATGTTGATGAGCTGCACCTCCCAGTGCGGCTGCGGGGCCGACAGGTGCTCGCGCAGGATGGAGCGCGCGACTGCCGTGAGGCCGAGAAAGCGGTTGGTGTAGGCGAGAAACAGCAGGGAGATCGCCGGGAAGATGAGGGCGGGAACGGTCGGGTTGAGTGTCGTCTCAAGCATGGGGAAAACCTATCCGTAACGCCACGACCCGCGATGCGCGAAGCTGAAATTTCGCCGCAGTGTTTTTGAAGTTCGCCTTGGCGGCATGTTTTTCAACGCTCGCGGGGATGACCCTACCTCGCCGAATCACCCTACTACTCGGCTGGCTCCTGTGCCTGCTGCCGCTCTCCGCCCAACCCGCCGCCACCGTCCGCGAGCGCCTGCCATTCGACAGCGACTGGCGCTTCGCCTTTGGCCACCCAAGCGACCCCGCAAAGGACTTCAACCACGCCACCGGCTACTTCTCCTATCTCACAAAAACCGGCTACGGCGACGGTGCCGCCGCAGCAAACTTCGACGACCGCGGCTGGCGCCAGCTCAACCTCCCGCACGACTGGGGCGTGGAGATGCCGTTCTCCGGCCAGGCCGGGCACAGCCACGGCTACAAGGCCTTCGGGCCGCGTTTCCCCGAGACGAGCGTGGGCTGGTATCGGAAAACCTTTACCCTGCCCGCCGCCGATCAGGGCCGCCGCCTGCGCCTGGTCTTCGACGGCGTCTTCCGCGCCTCCCGAGTGTGGGTAAACGGATTCTACCTTGGTGAGGAGCCGAGCGGCTACCTCGGCTTCGGCTACGACATCACCGACTATGCCAACTTCGGCGGCGAAAACGTCGTCGCCGTGCGCGTGGACGTCTCCATGGAGGAAGGCTGGTTCTACGAGGGCGCCGGCATCTACCGCCACACCTGGCTCGAAAAAACCTCGCCCGTGCACGTGGCGCCCGACGGCACCTTCGTGCGCACCGAGGTGCGCGATGCCTCCGCGGAGATCGCCGCCACCGCCACCATCGAAAATTCCGGGCGCGAGCCCGCCTCCTTCATCGTCGAGCAGCAAATCCTCGCGCCCGACGGCCAGGTGCTCGCCACCACCACCAGCGCCACCCGCACCCTCGCCCCGCAAACCGCCTGCGACATCGACACCCGCCTCGACGTGAAGACCCCGCGCCTGTGGTCCCTCGAAGATCCCGCCCTGCACACGCTCGTCACCCTCGTGCGCACCGGCCAGACCATCGTCGACCGCCACGAGACGCGCTTCGGCATCCGCACTCTGCGCTTCGATCCCGACCGCGGATTTTTCCTCAACAACAAACACGTCCTCCTCAAGGGCACCAACAACCACCAGGACCACGCCGGCGTCGGCGTCGCCCTGCCCGACGGCTTGCAGGATTTCCGCATCCGCCAGCTTCTCGCGATGGGCAGCAACGCCTACCGTTGCTCACACAATCCGCCCACGCCCGAGTTTCTCGATGCCTGCGACCGCCTCGGCATGCTCGTCATCGACGAGACGCGCCTCATGGGCTCCAACCCGCTGCACCTCGACGCCCTCGCGCGCATGATCCGCCGCGATCGCAACCACCCATCCGTCATCCTCTGGTCGGTCGGCAACGAAGAGTGGGCCATCGAGGGCAACGAAAAGGGCGCGCGCATCGCCGCCACCATGCAGACGCACGCGCGCCAGCTCGATCCCACGCGCCGCATCACCGCCGCCGTCAGCGGCGGCTGGGGCCAGGGCATCTCCACCGTGATCGACGTGATGGGTTATAACTACATCGACCACGGCAACACCGACGAGCAGCACGCCAAGTTTCCCCACCAGCCCGGCGTCGGCACCGAGGAGACGACCACACAGGGCACACGCGGCGTCTATTTCGACGACCTCGCGCTCGCCCACAGTGCGCCGGTGAAAAACGGCACCTCCGGCGGCAACGCCGAGCGCGGCTGGAAATACTACGCCGAGCGCCCCTACCTCGCCGGCCTCTTCTACTGGACCGGCTTCGACTACCGCGGCGAGCCCAACCCATTCGGCTTCCCCGCC
>MWDT01000310.1 GCA_002070825.1 Verrucomicrobia bacterium ADurb.Bin122 | reverse complement strand
AACGCGTCGAGAATCTCCTGCCGTGGGCGCCTGCGCCAGGCGAGTTCGTCAAGGAGGTCGGATTGGGTCTTCATGTGGGACGCGACCTTGGCGTTTTGCTTCGTTGGTGGCTAGCCCGGCTTGCTGCCGCAGCGCATTTTTATGCGCGGACCGATTCGTCGTCTCGCTACGGGCGGTCAATTGAGCGCACGTCACTCGTCGTCGTCGAAATAATTCTGGTCGAGCTCGTAGAGTTCGTAGGTGTGTGAGACTCGGGCTCCGATGTGGTGCTTGATCATCAGATCGATCAGCATCTCGCCATCGACGAGCACCACCTTGGTTGTCAGGCCTCGGGCAACAAATTCGTGGGCGCTTTGCACAAAGGTGCTGGTGGTAATGAAGACGCCTTTGGTCACGCCTTGTCCGGAGAGCGATCCTATGAACCCTTGGACTTCCGCCCGGGAGACGGTGCGGTCAGGACGGTAGCGCTTTGCCTGCACCATCACTTGGTCCAGGCCGAGGGTGTCTTGGTTGATGCATCCATCGATGCCCTCATCGCCGCTTTGCCCGAGATGTTCGGCAGCGTCTTCTCTTGAGCCGCCGTAGCCCATTGCAATCAGTACATCGAGGACCAGTTGCTCAAAGAATTCGGGCGATTGCGCGAGGATCGCGTCGAGTAGGCGCGAGCGGAGCTCATTGCGCAGGGCAGAAACTTCGCGATTGATGATCTCGTGTGGTGTCGCCGTCTCATCCGCCGCATTGTCGGGGCTCTCGTTTCGCTCCGATTCCTTGGCCCGGCGCCGGGCACTGCCTGCGGCCCAGGCTTCTTTGTAGCCTGGGATAGTTCGCAGATCGGCTTCGCGGATTCGTTCAGGGTGTTGGGCGAGGAACTGCAGACCGAGTGGGGTTGCCGCGTAGGTTTTGGGTGCGACTTTCGCGATCAGCCCTGCTTTGGTGAGAAAGGTCATCGCCCATCCCGTGCGATTGGCGATGGTGGAGCCTCCGGTGGGCAGGCGGCGCCCAATTTCTTCCGGGGTGAGGGCGTGCAGCTTGATCATCGCGTCCATGGCGGAGCGCCGGGTGATGGAGCCGTGTGTCGCCAGCTCAAGGATGGGACGAAACAGGAGGTCGTAGGTCGGGATGGGCATGGGGCGGTTGGTAACGTGTTAGGCTTGCTGCGGCGCCTTCGCTAGGCTCAGGCCTGCGGTGGCTGATGCTCATCGAGCCAGAGGCGGGCGCTGGCTTCGTCGCAGAAGACACGCATTTCGATATTTTCGACGCGGTTGAGCATCTTGAAAAGCGTGGCGACGTACTCGCCCTGCATCGTGGCGTTGACCATGGCGGAGCGGATGGGGACGGGCGGGGGCACCTGTTTTGCCACGGTGGAGTAGTGGTGGATCTCCGTAAGCTCAAAGCCGAGCTCTATCGAATCATCATAGGTGTGAAGTACGTTGGGTGCGAAATGAAGTTTGCCCGCGATCTGCGGCAGCTCGCGGCCGAGCTTGGCCAGGTCGTCCTTGGTGATGCGGCCGGACCAGGCGATGTGGATGATGCGTCCTTCGATGGTGTGTGTGTAGGGCATGGCCGATTCGTCGTGCGACAGCCGGTATGATGGCGGTCGGAGGCGCGGCGGGCGATTCCTTTTTAAGGCGATGGCTGCGGGGACGAGCGGCTTTGACAGCGAGGGGGCGATGGGTCTTGCTGGCGTTTTTTCCAAACCATCCGGTCGCTTTTTTATCATGTCGCAAGTTCGTGTTCGTTTCGCCCCCAGTCCGACGGGGTTCTTCCATATCGGCAGCGCGCGCACCGCGCTCTTCAACTGGCTCTATGCACGCCACACCGGAGGCACGTTTGTGCTGCGCATTGAAGACACGGACCATGCGCGCAACAGTGAGGAGTTTCTCAACGTCATCTACGACAGCCTCACCTGGCTGGGCATGACGTGGGACGAGGGCCCGAAGGTGGGCGGCGCCTACGGCCCATACCGCCAGAGCGAGCGCGATCACGTTTATAAGGAGTACCTGCAAAAGCTGAACGACGCCGGCCGCACCTACGAAAAGGACGGCGCGATCTGGTTCAAGCTGCTGGGCGAGCGCTATGAGGTGTTCGACGACCACCGCCAGAAGACGGTGACGAAGGTGAAGGCGGCGCCGACCGTGATCGAGGACCAGATCCGCGGGCACGTGGAGCGCGTCGAGGACGAGGATTTCGTGATCGTGCGCAGCGACGGCACGCCGGTTTTCCACTTCGTGAATGTGGTGGACGACATCGCCATGAAGATCACGCACGTGATCCGCGGCGAGGACCACCTGTCCAACACGAGCAAGCACGTGGAGTTGTTCAAAGCCTTCGGCGCGCCGGTGCCGAGCTTCGCGCACATTCCGCTCATCCTGAAACAGAATGGGCCGGGCAAGATGTCGAAGCGCGATCAGGGCGCGCTCGTCGAGGAGTACCAGCGGCGCGGCTTCTTGTCGGAAGCGTTGGTCAACTTCCTCTGCCTGCTCGGCTGGTCGCCGAAGGACGATTCGGAGAAGATGCCGATCAAGGAGATCATCGAGCGCTTCGACCTGCCGGGCGTCAACCAGACCAATGCACGCTTCGATGAGAAGAAACTCGCGCACATGAACATGGTGTACGTGCTGGAGCAGCCGGCCGACCGGTTTGTGGCGCTGGCGCAGGCGTACTTCGACCGGCAGAAGGTGTTTGCCGAGGGCACGGCGCCGACGCCGGAGTATTTCCGCGAGGTGCTGCTGCTGAGCCAGCCGAAGATCAAGTCGATCGAGGAGCTGCCGGCGTACACGTCGTACTTCTTCCGCGAGGATTTCGCCTACGACGAAAAGGCCCGCGCCAAGGCGTTGGGCAAGGGCGAGCCCAAGGTGCGTTTGCAGGAGCTGCAGGCGCTGCTGGCGACGGCGGATTTCTCAAGCGATGCCGCGCTCGAAGAGGCGATGAAGGGCCTGGCGACCAGCAAGGGCCTGGGCTTCGGCGAATATCAATCGGTGGCGCGTCTGGCGGTGTCGGGCACCAATGTCGGCCCTGGCATCACCGGCATCTTCCGCGTGCTCGGCCGGGCCAAGACGCTGGCCCGCATCGAGCGTTTGCTGGCGACCCTGTAACCGGTGGTTTTTCGGCACGGAGTCCTTCGCGGGCTCCGTGCTTTTTTGTGCCCGGATCGGACGCGCCGGTCGGGCGTCGAGGTCGGGCAACAAAAAACCGCACCGGGAGCGGTGCGGTTTTTTAAGAGA
>MWDT01000309.1 GCA_002070825.1 Verrucomicrobia bacterium ADurb.Bin122 | reverse complement strand
TCGGATGCGGCGCCAACGGGCATCGAGTTTCTTCAGGTCGCGCTCGCCCCGGGGCGCGTGAGGGAAAGCCTGCTGGGCAAGGTAGTGGCCGATGCCGGTGCCGGCATGAGTCTTGTTGAAGAAGCTGGTCCAGAAGCCGAAGTGCATCTCGGCAACCATGCGGCCGGCGGTGTCGGGTTTGCCCGCCGCCAGCAGTTTCTGACGCGCCTCCGCCACCTGGGTTTGTTGCCAGAGGAGGAGCCGCGCAACCGGCAGATCGTACCACTGATCGGCGGCGCAACGGGCCTGCATGCTGCGGTGAACCGCGTTGCGCAAAGCCACCTCGGCAATCTGGAGCGGCGAGTAAAGCGTCTCGCAAAGGGCAACGTTCCAAAGGTAGCGAGCCAACGCGAGTACCGGGGCGGCTCCATCCTGCCGATAGGCATCGATCCGCTCTGCGGCGAGGATGGTCTCGAGCTGTTGGAAGAACGCCGGATTCATGCTTGCAGAAGCGGGAGCACGGGCGCACCGTCCCGACGTTCACCTCGGAAATCCTTCCTCGGCCGCTCGCGGCAGATAGGAGCCGGGGTTTCTTCTTTTTCGGAGCGGGACATGGCCGAAAGAGTGCCGACGCTCACGCCACGAACTGGTTGAGCGAGACGTAGTCCTTCACGTAGTCGGGGATGAGCGCGCGGTACTTCGCGGGCACGGCCTTGAAGTCCTTCGTGGTGAAAACGGGATTGGTCGCGAGGTCGGTGTAATCGCCGGTCTCGATGATGTGGCGGACCTGATCGCTGGTGACGTAGGCTTTGAAGTAGGTCTTGAGCGCCGGGATGGCCTCGGGCTCCTCGGGCTTGTAGTCGGCGACAAACTTGGAGAACTCCTCCTCCAGCAGTTCGTCCTTCGATTTGAAGCGCGGAATGAGGCCAAAGATTTTTTCGAGGATCTCGCGCAGCGTGAGGCGGCGGTCGACGGCGGCGGCGCGACGCAACTTTTCGAGGGTGTAGAACTCGGTGGGCTTGTCGAAAACCTCGCGGTTCACGTAGTCGAGCACGCGGTCCCACTGGCCCGCCTCGACGCTGGCGGCGATGAACTCGTTTTCCCGCACGACGTGCTCGAACTTGGCGTAGAACTCGCGGTCGATGCGCATGCCATCCTCGCCGATCTCCTCGACTTGAAGCGAGGCGAGCAGGTCGTCGCCGAGATGCTCGTAGGTGCCGGCGCGGACGGTGGGGCCTGGCTCGGGGTCGGTGGGGCCCGTGCCGCCGGAGCGCCCCGGCCTGGGCAGTTTCAAGACCTGGTCGTAGTCGAACTTCTCCTCGAAGAACTCGCAGTTGGCGAAGAAGTCGAAGAGCTTGAAGGCGGTCTTGTGCGGGGCGGTGACGATCTCCTTGTGTGCCTCGTCCTTCAGCTCCTCGCGGAAGTCGTGCCGCCGGGTGCCACGGCCTTTGATCTGGATGAAATCGGTCGGCGAGAAGATGGGCCGGAAGAGGCCGAGGTTGAGGATGTCCGGGCAGTCGTAGCCGGTGGTCATCATGCCGACGGTGACGCAGACGCGGGCCTTGCTGGTCTTGTAGAGTGGCAGGAAATTGGCGGAGCCGAGGAGATTGTTGTTGGTGAAATTGATCGTGTGCTGCTGGGCACCGTCGACCTGCGAGGTGACCTGCACGGCGAAGTCGGACTGGTATTTGCCGGGGAATATGCGGTCGGCCATCTCGTTGAGGATCTGGACGAGCTTGGCGGCGTGATTCTGGCTGACGGCAAAGACGATGGACTTGCCGATCTCGCGGCTGATGGGGTCGCGGAGCGCGTTTTCGAGAAAGGTTTTGCAGAGGAGCTGGTTGGTGGCGGGAGAGAAGAAGCGTTTCTCGAACTCGCGCTGCTTGAAGGTCTCCTGCTGCTCGTCGCCGGCGTCGTCCTGGAACTCGACGACGAAGCCCTCGTCGGCGAGGAGCTGGGTGGTGATCTCGCTGCGGGCGTCGACGACGGTCGGGTTGATGAGGAAGCCGTCCTTCACTCCATCGAGCAGGGAATAGCGAAAGGTGGGCTGGCCGTCGTCGCAGCCGAAGGTGCGGTAGGTATCGAGCAGGAGGCGGCGCTCGAACTCGCGCGGGTCGCGCGTGCCGGGCTTGGCGCGGTCGAACTTCTTGAGGTAGTCGCGCGGCGTGGCGGTGAGGCCGAGCTTGTAACCGACGAAGTAGTCGAAGACGGCGCGGGCGTTGCCACCGATGGAGCGGTGGGCTTCGTCGGAGATGACGAGGTCGAAATCGGTCGGCGAGAAAAGCTGCCGGTACTTGTTGTTGAAAAGCAGCGATTGGACGGTGGTGACGACGATGTCGGCGCGGCGCCATTCGTCGCGGCTCTCCTTGTAAATGACGCTGCGGTAGTCGGCGGCGAGGGTCTTGCGAAAGGCCTTCAACGCCTGGTCTTCGAGTTCGAGGCGATCGACGAGGAAGAGGACGCGGCGGGCGTTGCCGGTGCGCAGGAAGAGCTTGATGAGGGCGGCGGCGGTGAGCGTCTTGCCCGTGCCGGTGGCCATTTCGAGGAGGAAGCGGTCGCGACCTCCGGCAACAGCCTGCTGCACGGCGACGACCGCCTGCTTCTGGTAGGCACGGAGGAAGCGCAGACCGTTGACCTCGATGAAATGGTCGCGCTCGGCGGGGTTTTTCCAAGCAGCCTCGGCGGCGTAGCTGGGCCGCTGGGTCAGGACGACATAATCGTCGCCGACCGGCTCCTCGACGAGGCGCTTCGGATCGGGCGCGCTCTTCTGGTAGCCGGCGACCGAATCGGGCCGCGGAAAGGTGGTGATGAGGGAGGGATTTCCGCGCTCCAGATCCCAGAAATAGTGCAGGTTGCCGTTGGAGAGGATGACGAAGCGGCAGTTCTGCGAACGGGCGTACCTGCGGGCCTGCTCCTTGCCGACGAGCGGATTTTTGCTTTCCGCTTTCGCCTCAAGCACGATGAACGGGAAGCCCTTTTCGTTGAGGAGCAGGAAATCGATGAAGCCTTTGCTGGCCTTTTCAAAATCCTCGCCGAGGGCGTCGAGGTCGTGAGCCTGGAGCGTGACGCTCGGCTCAAGCTGGATGTTGGCCGGGCCGGTGCTGTCGGCAAAGAAACGCCAGCCGGCCGCCTCGAGCAGCTTGTTGATTTTGATGCGGGCGGTGGCTTCCTTCATGGGGCGGGTGCCGGCGAGTTGAAGGACAAAGGGCGCCGGCGGCAAGGCCCGAGCGGGGCGGTGGTTGGGCACGAAAAAGC
>MWDT01000308.1 GCA_002070825.1 Verrucomicrobia bacterium ADurb.Bin122 | reverse complement strand
GTCTGGATGCGCGAGGATCCGAGGCCGAGGTGCGTGCTGGCGGCCCAGCCGCTCTCGTCGTTGCGCTGGGCCCAGCGTCCGTAGAGGTAGCCGCGGTGGGAGTCGATCCGCGCGTGTGCGGGCGAGTCGAGATCGGTCACGTACTGGCGGGCGTCGGCATAGGCGGCGCCGAGCGTGAGGCGGTTGCCGGGCGAAAACTCGATGCCGACGAGGGCGCCGTCGGTGTCTTCGCCGGTGGCGCCGAAACCGGTGGTGGCGGCACGTCGTTCGCGTCCGTCGAGGATGCCGAACCAGGCGCTCGCGCCGAAGGCTGCGGGGCGGTCTGCGCGTGGTGCGGTTTGCGCCCGGTGGGTGATTTGTGCGCCGGTGCGGTGCACGCCCTGGACGGCGGCGGCGGTGGTCGCGGCGTTGATGGCCGGCTGCATGTCGGCGAGGGCCTGGCCGATGAACTCGGGGGCATCGGTTGCATCAAGTTCTTCGAGTATCTCGCCGAGGGAGCCGGTGGCCGTGGGCCGGAGGTGATCGAGTGCGACGCCGAGGCCGCCGAGGTCCGTACGGTCCGTGAAGCTGGCGTAGCTGAGGCGGTCGAGGTCGAGGATGAAGCCGCCTGTGCCGGCGGAGATGCTGCCGTCGTACATGATGGGCAGGTCGAAGGGGCCAAACGAGCCGGAGGCCTCGGTGGCGCGGAGGAACGCGTACTCGCCGGCGGGCATGTAGCCGTTGGGCTCAATGTGGATGACGTTGTCGTCGCCGATGTGGGCCTCGCCGGAGACGAGGACCTGGCTGTACCCGTCGGCGCCGATCACGATTTCCATGCCGAGGCCGTCTTGGACGAGGAGGTCGCCGTCGATCTGCAGCTGGCCGATGCCGCGGTCGCCCGGGTAGAGTGCGCAGTGGGTGAGCTCGAGGGTGCCGTTGAACAGGCCATTGCCGTAGACCTCGCTGCCAACGAGCCGGTGCACGCTGCCCTGGATCAGGCCATTGTTGACCACCCGTGCGCCGGTGGCCAGCACGCCGATGGAGGTGCCGTCGTTATTCTCGGCGACGATGCGCGCGCCGGCGTGGTTGCGCAGGGCGCCGTTCTCGAGATAAACCCCGACGCTCGGGCCGGCGGCGCTGTAGGTTTCGATGTCGCCGTAGTTTTCGATGGTGCCGATGTTGCACGCGATGATGCCGGTGGCGCGTGCGGTGCCGTTGGCGTTGATGGTGCCGGTGTTGTTGACGAAGTGGGCATCGTCGACCTGGACGCCGATTGCCCATGCGTTGGAGCCGTCGGCGCGCACGCTGATGTCGCCGCTATTGGTAAATAGGGCGCCTGGGATGAATGCGAAAAGCCGCGCGCCGTAGGCGGTCGCACGTTCGTCGCCAAAGCCGATCACGCGCGTGCTGACGCGGCCGAAGTTGATGAGTTGTGCCCCTTGAAGGCAGAGTCCGTAGGCGGTCGCGAGCCCGGTGTCGGCGATGGCCGCGGAGCGCACGGTGCCGCGGTTCTGGAGGATGGCCCTGATGCCCCCCCAGAGGAACAGGCCGTGGCTGAAGGCGTCGCCGGTCTCGGCCTCGGCGATGGAGGTCACACGCGCCTCGTTGACGAGGCGGGCTTCGTTACCGCCCCAGGCGTAGAAGCCGTGGGTTTGGGTGATGCCGCCGGCGGTGGTCGGGGTGGCCTCGATCTCCTCGCTCAGCAGGGTGTCGAAGTTGTCGCCGGTCCATCGGTTGTAGAGGAGGTAGGCGGCGTCGGTGGAGATGAGGCTGGAGTGGTAGCCCATGCGGATGTGGCCGGCTTCGCCCCAGTTGGTGCCCCAGGAATTGCGGACGATCCAGACGCCGGCGCCGCCTTCAGCCGGGGCGTCGTCCCACCCGATGATGGCGACGGCGTGGTCGACGACATTGGAACAGTAGTCGAGCAGGCCATCGGTGCAGTTGGGCCCCACGCGGTAGGTGCCGCCCGTGTAGTAGTCGAACTCGCCGCCATCGGGTGTGGAGTCGATGCCGGTGTCGATGGCGCCCCCGGCGAGCAGGGCGCGCTTCATGGTCTCAATGTCGTAGGCCGGGAGGCGGTGCCAGCTGGAGAACCTCACGCGCGGGGCGTCCCAGTGGAGGTTGTCCTCTCCTGGGTCGGTCGTTGTATAGGGGAATACGGATTCGTCGCAGACCCCGTAACGCACGAGCGCGTCAAGCTCATCGTAGGTGTAGGAGCTCCCGTAGATGCCCCCGCTGAAACCCGCGTACAGCGGCGAGAGGCTCCAGACGAGGAACGACTCGGAGAAGTCCGCCACGGCGTTGTCGTAGCGGCCGGTCGCGCGGTTGTAGGCGCTCTCGGCGCTGGCCAGTGCGCCAAAGGCGTAACAGGTTCCCACCGATCCCTGCTGGTGGACGGGCCCGATATAGCTGTGGCCGTCGATGTCGCGGAGGTCGAAGGTGGCGGGGAGCGTCTGGGCGAGGGCGCCGCCGGACAGGGTGAGGCCGGCGATGAGTGCGCAAAGACGCGCGGAAAGAGGCGCTTTCATGGGCTCCACGTTCCGGGGGGTTTGTGGCGGCGTCAACCCGCCGCGCAGGCGCTGGGGGATTTATCTCAGGGCGGCCGGACGGAGCTGCCGCCACGCGATCCAGCCGAGGAGGACAACCAGTCCGAGATCGCGGAAAAATGTCAGGGCGAGCGAGCTCCCGCCGGTGCCGAAGCAGCCGCAGGCGATGTCGAGCCCGCGTGCCCAGGTGATCCCTACGATGGCGAGAAACGCGAGCGAGAGCGGCAGCAGGAGGAGGAGCGCACCCCGTCGCCAGAGGCCGAGTGCGATTGCGCCGCCGGCGAGAATTTCCAGCCAGGGCAGGGTGAGTGCGAGCGGGGCGACGAGTGCAGCCGGCATCAGCCGGTAGAGCGCGATGTCGTGCGCGAATTGCGCGGGGTCGAGGGCTTTGAGGGCTCCCGCATAAAGGAACACGCCGCCGGCGACGATCTCGGCCAGTCGCAGTGCGAGGCGCTTCATGGGTGCGCCTCCTGCCAGGCCTGCCAGCCGCCTTCGAGCACATAGAGGGAGTCGATGCCGAGATCGCGCCGGAGCCGCCGTGCGACCTGCTGGCTGGACTGGCATTGGCGGTGGTCGCAATACACGACGACGGTCACTCCGGGCTGCCAGCGCTCGACGACGCCGGGGAGCAGGGTTTCCCAGTGGTCCTCGTTGAGCGGGACGGCGTCGGGGATGTGGGCCGCGGCAAACGCCGCGTCGCTGCGCGCGTCGATCCAGAGCACGGAGCCGGG
>MWDT01000307.1 GCA_002070825.1 Verrucomicrobia bacterium ADurb.Bin122 | reverse complement strand
CCGGATCGAAAACGACGGTGTAGCCGTCGAGCGTCTCAAACACCGCGTGAAACTCGTCGCCGCGCCCCCACAGCTCGATGGCCGTCCCGTCCGGTTGCGTATAGGCAAACGTCCGCTCGAAGGGCGCCGCCGTCGCCGTGCCGACCAGCGCGCCGAGCCACAGCACGGCCACGAACAAGGCCCATCGCCAGCCCGCGCACCCGAGGCACCACCGTGCCAGCCAACATGCGGGAAATGCAGATCGATCTTCAGGGGCGCTTCGGAGGAAATCCATGCGCCAACACGTGCACATAGCCCCGCGCTTGGCCATCCACATTTTGCCACACGCCGGGCATGGCAACGCATGCGCGGGCATCCGCGCGCCGCCTCAGTCTCCGAACTCGTGGCGAGCCCCCGCCGCGACCTGCACGCAAGCCTCAGGAAACTCCGCGTTGAGCCGCAGCAGCGGGCGGAAGCCCGTGCAATGGCAGCAGCCGAGCCGATACGGATGATATCCCCGCAACGCGCGGATCGTCTCGTCCATCCGGCGCGGACTCGCGTTTTCCAGATGAACGCCGCCGAAGATCGCGCGCACCGGCGCATCGTGCGTGAGCCGCGCGATGTGGCGCAGCGTGTTGATCACACCCGAGTGCGCGCACCCGCACACCACCACGGTGCCCTGCGCCGTCGGCACGTAGAGCGAAAGATCGTCGAGCAGCGGGTCGGGCTGCGTCATCGCCTCATCGAGAAAGAGCGGCCCGCCCGTGTCCTCGAAATCCGTCTCGCGCGGCACCTCGCCGGTCATCCAGACGCCCGGAACGACCTCCACCGGCTCGGCGGTCACGACCACGCACCGCCCGCCGGCGCGAAACGCCTCCGTCTCCATGAAGTCCGTGCTCAGCCGGCGACCCTTCGGTTTGCGGTCCGAACCAGAGTAGCGGCGGTCCGTGGCGCGCGGGTGCATGAAGAGCGCCGCTTGCGGAGCCGCGGCCAACGCCTGCTCCAGTCCGCCCACGTGGTCGAGATGCCCGTGGCTGAGCACGATGGCATCGGCCTGCGAGAGATCGACGCCGAGCCGGCGCGCATTGTTGAGCAACGCCATGCCCTGCCCGGTGTCGAACAGCACGCGATGCGTCCCGGTATCGAGCCACCACGACAGGCCGTGCTCGCCGAGCACGCCCATGCCGCGCGCCGTGTTCTCCACCAGAAGCGTCAGCGAAATAGCCATGGACCGTCAGGCCGAGCCGATGATCGCGCCGGCGGCGAGCACGAGCGCGCCACCCACGATCACCTGCATCACCGAGCGGAAGAAGGGCGTCTCCATGTACTTCGTGCGCACCCAGGCGATCGCCACCAGCTCGATCGCCACGACGAGGCCCGCGAGGATTGTCGCGATCATGAAGCCGTTGGGCACGCTCGCGGGAATCATGTACGGCAGCGTGTGGCCCACGCCACCCACCGTCGTCATCACACCGCACACGATGCCGCGCAGCCACGGCGAGCCGCGTCCGGAAATCTTCCCGTCGTCGGCCATCGCCTCCGAGATGCCCATGCTGATGCCCGCGCCCAGCGAAGCCGCCAAACCGACGAGAAACGCGTCCTTGTTGCTCTGCGTGGCAAACGCCGCCGCAAACAGCGGCGCCAGCGTCGAGACCGAACCGTCGATCAATCCGGTCAATCCCGGCTGCACATACTGGAGCACGAAGAGCCGGTGATGCACCATCTTCTCCTCGTCGAGCGCCTCGGCGCCGAGGTGCTTCTCCGTGATCACCGCCGCCTTCTTTTCGTGCCCGCGCTCCGCCTCCGCCAGATGCACGAAGAGCTCGCGCAACGCGATCTCAGTCGATTGCGCGGCGGCGCGTTCGTAGAAACCGGCCGCCTCCATCTCCATCACCGCCACCTCCTGGCGCATGCGCTCCAGCGGCAGGCGGCGCGTCAGCCACACCGGCTTGCGGCGGAAAAAGCCCCGCACGTCCTCACGGCGGATCGCCGGCAGGTGCTCGCCGAAACGCTGGCGGTACAGCTCGTACAAATCGGCCCGGTGCCCGCGCTCCTCCGCCGCCATGTCGTCGAAAACGTGCGCCGAGGCCGGAAAGTTTTCCCGGCACTGGTCCGCAAACGTCTGATAGATGCGGGAGTCCTCCTCCTCGTTGGTGATGGCCAGCGCGAGGATCTCGCGCGCGGAGAGTTCGTTGAAATTCAACATGGGCGGAGAGGTTGCAGGGCCGCGCAATCCAGTCAACCGACCGGGGCGACTTTCGCGCGTAGCCTACAGCGAGAACTGTGCCCACGCCGCCCGACTCCGCGCAAGCGCCGATCTTCGCAAATCCCTGGCTGAAATGCAGCGCGATTCCCCCGACCAAGACGACCGGTTCAGCGGTTGACTTTTTGGGCATACGCCAATTTCAAGCGCCCCATGGCCGACGCTCCCACGAAGCCCATTGTTGTCACGATCCTCTCCGGTTTTCTCGGCGCAGGGAAAACCACCCTGCTCTGCCACCTGCTCGCCAGCCAGGACAAGGACCGCGTCGCCGTCCTCGAAAACGAGCTCGGCGAGATCGCCATCGACGACGAGCTGCTCGGCGGCGCCGAGCCCGGCCGCCTGGAAGTCGTGCAAGGCCGCTCCTGCTGCGAAGCCCGCGTCAAGTTCGTCGACCGCCTCCGTGCGATGTCCGAGCGCCCCATCGACCGGCTCTTCATCGAGGCCACCGGCGTCGCCCACCCCGGCATGCTCGCCCACGCCCTCGCCGCCGAAGAAGACCTGCGCGCGCGCTACCGGCTCGACGGCATCGTCACCGTCGTCGATGCCGCGCACGTCGAAGCCCACCTCGGCGAAGATGGCCACGCCACCGAACAGATCGCCTACGCCGACGCCATCCTCGTCAACAAGACCGACCTCGTGCCGGCCGATGCCGTTGCCCCGCTCCTGGAGCGCCTGCGCGAGATCAACGCCACCGCCACCTATTTCACGACCAAGGAAGCCTTCGTGCCCGCCGACCAGGTGCTCAACCTCGGCGGCTTCGACCTCTCGCGCGTCGAGCGCCAGGTGACCGGCTGCCACAGTTTCCACCAAAGCAAGCACCCCACGAAACACGCGCACAAGATCGGCACCGTCGCCCTCGCCATCCCCGGCTCGCTCGACGTGGACCTCTTCCAGGGCTGGATAAACGACTTCGTCTCCGCGCGCACCGAGACGCTCTACCGCGCCAAGGGCATCGTGGCGATCCACGGCCAGGCCGCGCGCCTCGTTTTCCACGGCGTGCACGGGCATTTCCGCGCCGCCTTCGACCGGCCCTGG
>MWDT01000306.1 GCA_002070825.1 Verrucomicrobia bacterium ADurb.Bin122 | reverse complement strand
GGTCTGGAGACGCTCAACAGTCTGCGAAAGATCAAGAATCTGGAGCTGCGCATCACGGACAGCGAGGTTTCCAGGCCCGGCGATGTGGATGCGAAGCTGGTCTTTCTGGCGCAATCGATGCGCGCGAAGCTCCTGACGACGGACTACAATCTGGCGAAGATGGCCGAGTTTCACGGCGTGCATTGGTTGAACCTGAGCGCCCTGTCGCGGGCGTTGCGGCCCGAGATGGTATTGGGCGAGGTTTTCGAGGTGGAGCTTGTAAAGGCGGGCAAGGAGCCCGGGCAGGCCGTGGGGTATTTGGAGGACGGGTCGATGGTGGTCGTGGCCAATGGGCATGAGCACATCGGCAAGCGCGTGGATGCTGAGATCATCAGCATCCTGCCGTCGGCCGGCGGGAAGATGGTCTTCGCGAAGCTGCTGGGCGACCCGGCGTCGCGATAGGCCGTTTCCCATCGAGTCCAGACGCAAAAAAGCCCGCCGGAAAGCGGGCTTTTTTTGGTGGACCAGACCGGACTCAAACCGGCGACCTCCTCGTTGCGAACGAGGCGCTCTATCAGCTGAGCTACTGGCCCAAGAGGGGGGCGTTTCTGGCGGACTCGGCGGCGTGAGTAAATATCTATTTTTAGTTTTCTCAAAGCCTGAGGTCGCGTCAGGGAAATCCTAGGTTACACGATGGTGAAAAGTGCAATTTACTGTTGAACAAGCATGCGGAGCTGCGCTAGTTAAGCGTACGTCCAGCTTAAATCTGATCATGAAATTAAAGGACCAAGTTATGAAGAAAACGAGCAGCAAGAGCACGAAGCTGTCCACGTCCACGCCCGCCGCGGCCAAGTCTTTGCCGGTCGCCGCGCCCAAGGTAGCGGCGGCGGCTTCGGCCAAGCCTGTACGTGTTGAGCTCCCGAAGAAAGCTGTGGCAGCGGCCGTTCCGGCCAAAAAGCCGGTGGTCAAGAACGAGGCGCCCGCGGTCGTGGCCACGAAGGTCTCGACTTCAGCGAAATCTGGTAAGTCGATCGTAAACGCGAAGATCGATATCGGTTTTGGCAACACCCTTTTTATCCGTGGCGAAGGTGCCGGGCTGAGCTGGGACAAGGGGATCGCGATGGATAATGTCTCTGCCGACGAATGGCGCATCTCGCTTTCCGGTGCGACCGCCCCCGTGGTCTTCAAGTTCCTGGTCAACGATCTGACCTGGAGCGCTGGCGAGGACTATACGGTTGCCGCCGGCGATACCGTGATGCTGGTGCCGACGTTCTAACCGGACTGCGACATCCCTTTTCGAGCGCGAGCGCTTTGGTCGTTCGCGCTTTTTTTGTGCCCGCGGGCTGCTTTGCACTGGTTGCCCGCGGTGCCTCGGTTATCCGTCGTGCATGCGCTTTTTTATCCCGGGCAGGAATGGGTGCTCTTCGAGTGGGTGTGTGTGGGTGCTCGCGTTTTTAGCGGCGGTCGGCGCGGTACGGGCCGATGAGATGGCGGACGCGATCCGGCTGGAGGCGGAGCTGGCGCAGCGGCTTGGCGGCGTCACGGTCGGGACGGAGGGGGCTGGTTTTTCCGGGACGGGTTATGCGACCGGATTTAAATCCGAGGGCGACCGGATCGTGTGGGCCTTTTCGTCCAAGGCGGGTATTTACGATCTGACGGTGCGCTACCGCTCGGCGGAAAAGGGCGTGCAACTCGTCCTCAACGGCGACGTGCTTTCGGTGCAGTTGCGCGACTCGTCGGGCGCGTTTGCGGAGCAGCGGCTGGGCAAGGTGGCGCTGCGCGACGGTGAGAACACGCTTTCGATCCATGGGGGCTGGTTTTACTACGAGATCGACCAGGTCGAGCTCGCCCCGGCGGCGATCCCGGAGTGTCTGGCGAAGCCGCCCGCGGTTCCGTGCGACCCGCAGGCAATCCCGGCAGTCCATGCGCTGCTCGGCTATTTGGTGGACCACTACGGCGAGCGCACCCTCAGCGGTGCACTCGATGGCCCCGATGTGGACTATCTGCGCGAGGTGACCGGGCAGCTGCCGGCCATCGTCGCTGCCGACATGGCTGATCTGACGACGGCTTCGATCCGCAACCAGGGTATCGTGGCCGGGCAGACCGAGCGCATGATCGCCCGGGCGCGTGAGGGCCATATCCTGACGTATTTCTGGCACTGGCGCTCGCCGACCGGTCTCGTGGATAAAATGATCGACGGACCCGACGGGAAACAGACCGACGCGCGCTGGTACAAGGGCTTCTATACCTTCGCCTCGACGTTTGATGTCGAGAAGGCACTCGCCGATCCCGCGAGCGCCGACTACCTGCTCCTTCTGGCCGACATCGACATGGTGGCAGCGGAGATGCGCAAATTCGCCGATCGCGACATCCCGATCCTGTGGCGCCCGCTCCACGAATCCGAGGGGCGCTGGTTTTGGTGGGGCGTGAAAGGCCCGCAGACCTTCATCAAACTCTGGCGACTGGTCTACGAGCGGTTCACTCAGCGCTACGGGCTGCACAACCTCCTCTGGGTCTACACGGGCACGGGCAACCCCGAATGGTATCCCGGCGACGACGTCGTCGATATCGTGGGCATCGACGCCTATCCCTCCGACGTGCGCGACCCGCTCAGCGCGACTTGGGACGACGCCTACGCCACGTTTGCCGGGAAAAAACTCCTCGCGCTGGCGGAGTTTGGCGGCGTGCCGGACCTGGAGCCCGCACGACGCTTTGGCGTGAAATGGTCGTACTTTGCCTCGTGGACGGACGACCTCGGTCCGAAAAAAATGGAGCGGGAAACCTTGAAGCGCCTCTACGCGAACCCGCGGCTGCTCCATCACGCCGAGCTGCCGAAGGATCGCTGGGTGCCCAGGCCCGAGTCGGCGGTCCGCTGAGCCGTTCGAGTCCTGCGTTTTGGAGCTGACGCCGGCGGACGGTGAAACACTGTCTGTCCGCCATGCACCCGCGCTTACCCCTGATTCTCCTTGTCGTATTGTGGCTGGTCTCCGGCCCTCTCTTTGCGGCGGAGTCGTTGCCGGACTGGCCGAGGCGCGACGAACTTCTGCCGTTGAGCGCGCGTATCGTGCAGGGGCGCCTCGAGAATGGCATGCGCTACGCGATCTACCCGCTGACCAAGGCCACGGGACAGGTCAGCCTGCGCCTGCTCGTCGATGCCGGCTCGCTCCAGGAGCGCGACGAGGAGCGCGGCTACGCGCACTTCGTCGAGCACATGGCGTTCAACGGCACGAGGCATTTCCCCTCCGGCGAATTGGTGAAGGCGCTTCAGCGCGAGGGCGTGGGCTTCGGCCCGCACGTCAA
>MWDT01000305.1 GCA_002070825.1 Verrucomicrobia bacterium ADurb.Bin122 | reverse complement strand
CGCCAAGGATTTCACCGTCGCCTCGCGCCGCCTGATCGACGGCCTGCTGCTTCAGGTCGCGCGCAGCACCGACAACCGCGCGACGCTCCTCGCCCCGCTCCGGCGCACGTTTTTGTGGGTCGGCGGCGGCACGCTCCTCGCGGCGGCGCTGGCGGGCGTCGGCCTGGCGTGGCGGGCGACGCGTCCGCTGCGGGCGGTGACCGACACCGCGCGGCGCATCGTGGAGACGGGGGACCTGGCGGCGCGCGTGCCGGCTCCGGCCGGCGGCGGCGAGCTCGCCGAGCTCACGTTGCAGTTCAACACCGTGCTCACGAAAAACGCGGCGCTGATCGGTGCGATGCGTGAGACGCTCGACAACCTCGCCCACGATCTGCGCACGCCGCTGGCGCGCCTGCGCGGCACGGCCGACCTCGCGCTCCAGCATCAGGGCGACCCGGCGGCCTCGCGCGAGGCGCTCGCGGACTGCGTGGAGGAGTCCGAGCGCATCCTGCGCCTGCTGGAGGCGATGATGGACGTCTCGGCGGCGGAGACGGGCGCGATGCCGTTGCACCGCTCGAAATTCGATTTTGCCGAGCTCGTGACCGAGGCGGCTGATCTTTACCGCGAAGTCGCCGAGGACAAACGCATCGGGATCGAGGTGGCGACGGTGCCCGCGCCGGTCGAGGCCGACCCGGTGCGCTTGCGCCAGGCGCTCGCCAATCTCATCGACAACGCGCTCAAGTACACGCCGGAGGGCGGGCGCGTGCGCCTGGCCGTGCGGCAGGAGGGCTTGGCGGTCGTGACCGAGATGTCCGACTCGGGACCGGGTGTGCCGGCAGAGGATCGCGACAAGATCTGGCGGCGGCTGTACCGTTGCGACGCGAGCCGTTCGCAGCGCGGGCTCGGCCTCGGGTTGAGTCTGGTGAAGGCCATCGTCGAGGCGCACCGGGGCACGGTCGCGGTCGATGCGGCGCCGGAGGGCGGCGCCCGTTTCACCTTGCGGCTGCCCGTGGGCGAGGGCGCGCAATCGTAGCCGGCGCTTGCGCGGCACGGCGCGGTCGATATGAGTCGTGCCATGCCCACGACCCCGACAAATCTGCGCCGAGCGCTGTTGTTCGACTGGGGCGACACCGTGATGAGCGACACCCCGGGCGATCTCGGCCCGATGTGCGACTGGCCGCATGTGATGGAGGTGGAGGGCGTGGGGGCGGTGCTGGCGCAGTTGCGCCCGCAGTGGCGTTTTGCGCTGGCGACCAACGCGCAGGATTCGGCAGTGGCGGAGATCCGGCGCGCGCTGGCACGCGTGGAGCTGGATCGCTATTTCGAACACATCTTCTGCTACCGCGCGCTTGGGCGGCGGAAGCAGGAACGCGGATTCTGGACGGCGGTGCTCGTGCAACTCGGGCTCGCGCCCGAGAGTGTGGTGATGGTGGGCGACGATTTTGCGGGCGACGTGCTCGCGCCCAATGCCGTGGGGATTCCCGCGGTGTGGTTTAATCCGCTCACGGAGGAGCGGCGGTCGCAGCCGGGCTGGCACTGCACCATCGGGCACATGCGCGAGCTGCCGGCGGCGCTCGCTGCGCTAGATGCCGGGCGCGGGGAGTGAGGCCGGCGCGGTGCCGGTGCGCAGGTGGACCGTCGCGAGGACCTTGGGCACGTACAGGCGCGTCTCCGACGGGAGCACCCTGGCGATTTCCGCGTAGGTGTGGGCGGAGTGTTTATCGAGGAGACGTTGCACGCGGCCTTCGCCGGCATTGTAGGCGGCGAGGGCGAGCGGCCAGCTGCCGAAGCGTTTGTGCAGACGGCGGAGCAGTTGTGCGGCGGCGCGTGCGCTTTTCGCGGGCTCAGTGCGCTCGTCGGGCATGCCAGTGCGCAGGCCGAGATTCCTGGCGGTGGCCGGCATGAGTTGGAAAAGCCCCTTGGCTCCGACGGGATTGGAGGCCTCGGGGTTGAAGGAGGACTCGACCTCCGCGAGCCAGACGAGGTCGGCGGGGATGCCCTCGGCGGCGAAGAGGGGGCGCAGCTGGGGGGTGAGCGTGCTGGCGCGTTTGGGCACCGGGCGATTTCGGAGGCGTTGGAGCCAGAGATCGTAGAAGGGGACTTCGGCGGGGTGCGGGCGTGCCAGAGGCGATGGTGGAGTCTGGAGCGCGAGGCGCGCAGTCTCGATGCGGTCGAGCCGCTCCGCCAGCCAGTCGGCGTAGAGCTCGCCTCCGGGGATTTTTTTCAAGACCGGGATGGCGGCGCGCGTCTGCGGCTCGTAGCTGGCGAGTTCCTCGATCGAGTCGTTTTCGAGGGCCGTTTGCAGCCGGAGCGCAAACGCGTCCCACTCGTCGCGTTTGGGGAATTCGTACTCGGCTTTGATCTCGTCTGAGGCGAAATGCTCGAACAGCGCCTCGCCCAGGGCATAAAAATCGTCGGCGGTTCCGGCCGCCGGTGGCGCGGCCTCGGGCTTGGTTGCGGGCGTCGGTGGTATGGCAGGAGGCGGCGCCGCGGGCGGAGTCGGCGTGGAAGCGGGCTCGGGCGCCGGTTGCGCGGGCGGAGTGGGCGGAGCCGGTTCTGGGGCAGCCGTGGTTGACGCTGCGGGTGCAGCCGTGGCTGCCGGAGTCGGTGGTGAAAGTGGTGGCTCGGCGGGCGGCGCGGCCTCGGGTGCGGTGGGGGCGGGCGCAGGCTCGGCCGGTTTCTCGTCGGCGCGGGCCGTGGAGGCCAGGGCGGAAAGGAGAATGGTGGCGAGGAGGGTGCGCATGAAGGGAGGATGGACCGCGCCTTTCGCGCGTGAGTTCCGCATGAAGCCGCGGAGGTGCCGGCAGGTAAATCGCGAAATTCGGCCCGCCTCCCCGCTTGCCTTTTTGGCGGCGCGCGCCGTTTTCTCCCCCCACGCAGTATGAACGATGCCGAGGACATAGCGCTCCCAGCGCAACCGGAGTCCGGCGAGGTCGGCCTCGTCGAGGCGCGCGATTTTCACCATCGCGCGGAGTTTGCCTTTGAAAGCGGGCAGACGCTCCCGGAGTTTACGCTGCGCTACGAGACCTACGGCCGGCTCAACGCCACGCGGGACAACGCGATCATCATCCTGCACGCGCTCAGCGGGGATCACCACTGCGCGGGCATCCACACGCTCAATGACCGCAAACCGGGCTGGTGGAACAACCTGATCGGACCCGGCAAGGCCATCGATACCACCAAGTTTTTTGTCGTCTGCTCCAATGTGCTCGGCGGCTGCCAGGGCAGCTCCGGCCCGTCATCGATCAACCCGGCGACCGGGCGCGCGTACGGCACCGCGTTTCCCTTTGTGACGGTGCGCGACATGGTGCGCTCG
>MWDT01000304.1 GCA_002070825.1 Verrucomicrobia bacterium ADurb.Bin122 | reverse complement strand
AACGCCAGCGAGCCCCACCAGGGGCCAATTTGTGCCCACCGTTTTCTCAAAGGTCGCCATCTTCGAGAGAGGCGCCAGGATCGCAGGAGGCACCGCCTGGCCCGCGGTAAGGTAGGGCGTGGCCAGCTGCACGACCGTTGCCGCGACCTGAGCCGCCCTTGTGGCTTCCCCGTTCACCACCAGCTCGGTTTTCGTCACTTCGGCCTTATAATACCAGGCCCCGCCGATGAGCGCCGCCAGCCCCACCGCTATCACCCCAGCCACCGCTGGCCCCAGCTCGATAGCCGGTGAGGAGCGCTGCCACACTGGCATCAGCGGATAACGCACCGACGCATGGACCCGCCGCGCCGCCCACTGGCAACCAAGGTACACCGCACGAGCCGACGACGAGACCTCGCCCAGCCTCGCACGAGCCGCCCCGAGGGTAGGGACAGCGCCCTTCTCAGAAATCACAATCTGCGGGCCGATTCCTGCCCCGACCATCGACAGCTCGGCCATGGCTAGCAACATCAGGAGCCCGCCCCCGATATCCTGGCCTTTTAGGCGCGAGGGGCCATCCTCCCAGCTCATCAGCTCAGAGTAGGCCGCAACGCCATCGAGAGGCACGTACAGGCCCGCCACGGTCAGCCCTCGCCCATCATCACAGCGCCCACCAGCAGCGCCGCCAGGAGACCGCCCACGATCAGGCCACCCTTCCCGCCAGCCTTGCCACCCGGCCCGAGGTCGCCCTTATCCGGTATGCAGCCGTCTGCAAAGGCTTTCAAGATCGCCGCATCAGGCATCCAGAACGTGACCCGCTCGCCCGTGCTGGGGTTGATGATCCAAACGTTATCCGGCGTCGACCCCGAGGGAAGAAGCCCGCGCTCTTTACTTCCGTTGTAAATCTGCTTCCACATCCCCCCATCACCCAGGAAGCGCGACGCGAGAGAAGAGAGGATCAAATCCTTATGGTGAGCGTAGAACCAACGCCCGTTCACCTTGCGCCACCCGCCCTTGCCGGTGTCGACCGTGCAGAGCACGAGCGCCGCGCCCCCGCCCTCCGCTTTCTTCCCCCCCTTTGCAGGAGCCTTGCCCTTACCACCACCAGGAGGAGGCACATCGACGCCAGGCACCCCGGGCCCGTCGCCCTCGCGCGCCGAGACCTTCTTATAGCGAGGATCGGCCTTGTTCTTGGCTTCCGTCCTGCCCTTCGAGAAGCCGGTCTCATACGACGAGCGCAAGCCCTGGTTTTGCACGTCACTCGCGCCGACATCGAGCCAACGCCATTCCTGCGCCGCCTGGCCGCTAACGCCGTCCTGATAGCCACGGTTGTACGCCTCGCCGCGCCTCGCGGCATAGGTGCCCGAGGGGAGATCCCCGAGGCCCCGGCCCCGGCCCCGGCCCGTTGCCGAGCCCAGGCCCCGACCCCGACCCCGCCCCGTTGCCGAGCCCAGCTCACCGATGGTCAACACTCGATAGGACATCAGACACCCCAGCCCAGCAGGCCGCCGCCCGCGCTCGCCGCAGCGCCGCCGCCGCCGCCGCCATTGTATTGTTGGATCAGGTTTGCAGCCTTGAGGGTTTGCGGAGGCAGGCCCGCCTTTGTCGCCGCCAGAAGCATGGCTTCCGCTTCCGAGGGGAGCTTCAGCCCTGCGTTTGCCGCCAGGGTGCGCCCGAGCACGATCAGCGCTTTGGGGTCCCCTTGGATGAGCGCTTGCGGGTCAACTGGCAAGTCACGCGCAGGCACGCCCACCCGTTGCGAAATCTTCTTGCCGATGGCCTTGCCAAGCGCTTCCCCCCCTTTCTCGCACAACGCCCCGGGAATCCCGAGCGCCGAGCAACCCGCTTTCGCCGCTTGCCCCATCGCAATCTTGAGCGCAGGTGCCGCGTAACTCGCCGCGGTTTTGCCCGCGACCTTGGCAGCCTTCTTCAGCCCCCGGCCCGCAGCTCGCGCCCCTTGGCTTGCAGCTCGCCCAGCCTTGCTCGCCACCTTGCCCGCAGCTCGCCCAGCCTTGCTCGCCACCTTGCCCGCAGCTCGCCCAGCCTTGCGCGCCGCTCTCTTGACCCGGCGCAGCAGCCGACCACCAGGAGCGAAGCCGAAGTCAACGCCCGACCCGCCGCCTAGACCCAAATCATCAGCTGCCATAACCAGACCTCCACATCGAGAGCCGAGGCTAGCACCCCCGCCGCCGTCAGGAAAAGACCCACCGAGACCAGATGCACCGTACCCCCGAGGGGTGGACGCGACCGCCAGACCGGCCGCCCTTGAGCGTCTGTCGACGGCACCTCACCCAGACGACCCGACCGACGCACTACCAGGGGGGTGCCCCCGTTGCGCGCTATCACTATCGCCGCTTTCTCCAGCGCGTTTGCGTATTGAGCCGCCGCCATCTTATCGTCAAAGACCGAGCACGGCGGCAGCGAAGACGGCCCTTTCTTGGTACAGATGCCCCCGAAATAGTAGTTCCGGCGCATACCCAACGCCACCCGGTCAAGGTCGCCCGAGTCGAGATCCGCCCGAGTCACCTTCCCCGTGTAGACCGTCGAGATCAGGGCAGCGATGCCCGCCAAATCGCTTTGGTAGGTGGCAAAACAAGCCTTGTAGGCCACTTGCCCTTGCGGTGTCGGCCGACTGTCGCCATAGGGCTGGCAACCCGAGTAGCACTCGCCATCCTTGTTTTGAACATGGCCGCATTGAATCGCGCCATAGTTGTAAGAGCCCCTCATGGGATCTTTCCAGCCACGAGCGTTTGCCGTTTCATGCCAGCCCACCGAGAGGATCGCTTGCATCATCCGAGGGGTGTACGACTCGCCAGGCTTGCGCATGTCCCATGCGAGCTTGAACAGCTCATTCACATGGACTTGCGAAATGGGGGGGGCAGGAGCCGTCAACGCCGGGTCAGGGTCACCAGCCGGCGCCCCCTTGCGCGGGGGGGGTCGCGCAATGGTTGACGTTTTCTCTTGACGTGGGGCCCGTTTTACGTTCTCCCCTTGTTTTCTCGTTTCTTTTGCCTCTTGACGCTTCGAGGTTTTCTTGCTCACCGCACGGAGCTCGGCCACCACCTCAGGCACATCAGCGACCACCGAGGCCCCCGCCCACCGGCCCCGCACCACCCAGAGGCCCCCCCGGTAGCCCACCACCTCGACATCAGCAAAACCCAGCACCTCCAACGCCGGGGCAAACTCAGCCTGTGAGGTATCCGACGGCAAACGGAGCTTTGCCGTGTAGGTTTCCCCCTCGACTAGCTCGACGTTCATCAGCCGCCCCCAGGAGGACGACCACCAGGAGGCGCCCCCGCCGCTACCGCTCGCCCGAGCT
>MWDT01000303.1 GCA_002070825.1 Verrucomicrobia bacterium ADurb.Bin122 | reverse complement strand
CAGGTGAGCGTTTACTTCCGCCAAATGGAGCACGGCGGATCCGTCCAGTCCGGCGCGAAGCACACCAAGCTCACGCTGTACTCGACACTGGGATTGATTCGCCGGATTTCCGCTTCGCAGTTTGCGGAGGCGACGGCATCGGTGGAGATCCACGCGTCGTACGATGGAACGAATCTCCCGCTGGCTATCACGGCGAATCAGTCGTTACCGGCCTACACGGCGTCGGCCGTCGAGAAATTCACCGTCGGCCCTGGCGAGCTGAACGGCACGGATATCGACAACATTCAGTCGATCGACCTCGATACCGGGATCGCGCTCGAATCGAATGGCCAGGACGGCGGCGAATACGTCCGATTCCTGGCGGTGCGTGAAGCGCGGCCGAGCATCACGGCCACGAGCTACAACGTTGACGAACTCTCGACGATAGGCGTTGGCGGCGGCTCGTTCGATAACGCGATCTTCTTCCTGCGCGCGCTGACGAATACCGGCGCACCCGTGGCTGACACAACGGCCGGGCACGTGAAGCTGACGGCTACCGAGTCCCACGTGACGATTTCCGACCTGGGCGACACCGCGACCATCAACGTGCAGCCCGTGTGGGACGGCACAAACGATTCCGTGCTCATCGAAACCGCAAAGGCAATCCCGGTGGCATGAGTAAGCGCCGGCGAATGTGGACGTGCCCATGCGGGCTTCAGCATAGCGCCATCGTGCGCAAGTGCCCGGTGTGCGGCGAACCGAGGAAGGATGTAGACGACTATGGCGGGCTTAGTGTACTACGCTCCCGGCAGAGAACGGGCGCTGACGACGGCCGACGCGCGTGAGCACCTGTTGCGTGAGTTGGGCCTGGAGTATCTCGGCGCTCAGTCCCTGCAGTCTCGCCATGTTCTAACCCACGGCCCGGACGGCAAGTCCGGTGTCGTCTTCACGTCCAATACTACCGCGCGCCTCGGCTACTACCACGGCGAGCAGACCTGGGTACCCGGGCCGGAGGGCAAATACTGGATTGGCTGGGCTACCGATAATCCGCCGGTGCCCGCCGATCTCGCGCGCGAGACACTGCTTCCGGGCATCGAACTCACCCTCGGCGACGGCAACGTATGGCAAATCCCGCGTGCTCAGCACTGGGACGGGCAGACGCACCTGCCAACGGTGTACCGGCTCGGCAAGGATGGCGTGCAGGCAGAAGTCATTCCCGCCCTGAAGCCGTTCCAGGCGGCAGTGCAGGCGTTTCTCAGTGAGTGGAAAGCGGCCATCGAGGGCGGGCGCGTACCTGATTGCGGCGAAGATCAACTGTTCGACCTGGCCGGCCTGGCGCTCTCGCTGAACTACCGGATAGGCCGCTGGGAAGCGCTGGCGCTCGGGCTGCTGCAATCGCAGAGCTACGGAGGCCGTGCGGGGCTGTGGGACATCTGCCTCGCTACGTTCGACTGGCCGGCCGTCGCGGCCGCCTTGGACGAGTTCGCAAAAAAAAACGCATCGGAGGCACCTGGGGACTCTGGCAGCGTGGACTACTCCCAGGATATAGGCCAACCGCAGGAGACGTGCTCCTGATGGAGTTGATTGAGTGCTGACGCCATTCGTCAAACGCATCGTCTATGACGCGCCCGAGGATGACGCGAAGCGCATCGAGACGGCGCTGAGAGCGGGCCTTGGGAAGGCGACGCAGACGTGGCAGAAGGACGTCGCGCCTAGGCACTTTCGCTACGGCGCGCAAGGGCGGTACGGCTACAAGCAGCGGTCTCGCAAGTACCGCGACCGCAAAATGCGCGTCTATGGCCACCGCCGGCCGCTGGTGTATTCGGGCGAATCTGAGCATTGGGTATTGACGCGACGCGCACAGCCAAAAACACGCCGTACACGCGTTGGCCTCACGGCCACGCTCCCCGTTGTCGTTCCGAAGTATTTCTTCATGTACAGGGGCTCGGGGCCTGACAAATACGCAGAGCTCACGGCCACGTTGCCGGAAGAATACGAGCAGCTATTTCAGGGTGTAGACGCGGTGATTGAGACCGAACTGCAAAAGCCCACGCGGCCACGGAGGAAACACATTGGCCACCCGTAGACGCATGGTATACGAGCTTGATGCTGAGGAAGCGAAAGCGTTGGACGCGTTCCGCACCCTGACGGCTGAGCAGCGGCGATCCCTGGCGGAGAGTGAGAAGGGCACGCACGCAGCGAGCAGACAAGGCAAGGCGGTTCAATTCCTCACGGGCGAATGGAAGTCGCTCGTGGCTGCCGGCATGGGGATGATTGGCGTCAATCAGGCCATTCGCGGCGGCATTGAACTGCTGCGCGAATATGAAGAGCACCTGAAAGCCATCAGCGAACGCCAGACGAAAACAGCCGCGGGCGGCGTTTCGCTCGCGATGCTGCAAAAGAGCGGCACTGACGTTTCCCGTGTACTGAAAGAGGCCGCTGTGCTGTCTGCTGAACAAGGCATTTCTCCCGAGAAGGGCTTCGAGTTCTTCGAGCAGGGCCAGGCGATCTATGGGACGTTTGAACGGGGCGCGGAGGCCGCTGTCGAGGCGTTGAAACTGGCGCGCGTGACGGGCGAGCCCGAGACGGCTGTCGGAACAATTAAAATTGCTGAACAACTCAAAATGACGCAGGAGGCGTTTAACTCATTGCTGGTGGGCGCTGCTGTGCCCAGCGGCGCGAATGAGCGCGTATTCGCCGAAGTCGCGCCGTTCTGGCCGTTGTTTACTGGCAAGACTGGCGAGCCTGAGCCGTTTTTTGGTGCAGCGGCCACGACGGCGCTGAGTCAGCGAATCCCCAATGAGATGCTGGCAACGTACGTGCAGGCTGTCAATCGGACGCTTACCGACGTTGGCGTCGAGACGATCAAGGAGCTCAAAAAGAAAGGCGGCGCGCTGACCGTACAGGAGCAGATCACAAAGGAGCTGCTCGCCAGCACCGGCAAGACGTTCCGCGATCTGAGCCAGGTTGAACGTCTGGAGGCGATTGGCGACATCACCAAGCGGCGATACGGCGGCGTGAATGCTGAGACGCTTCGCCTCATGGGCATCGAGGAACAGCGCGAGCGTACGGCGCTGGCGACAATCCTCACACCGGAGAACATGGCGCTGCTGAAACAGGTTCTGGCAGAGGCGCCCACGTATGCGCAGAAATACGATCTTGGCGAACGCCTGCGAACACTCCAGCAAGATCCGACGCTGCGCAAGAAGTTTCTCGAAGATCAGGCCGTTGCCACGGCCGAGGCATACGCGTACATGGGTCCGGAATCCGACATCGCGCGCGCCAAGGAAGCGCAGAAGCGCGCCGCGGCCGCTGAGGT
>MWDT01000302.1 GCA_002070825.1 Verrucomicrobia bacterium ADurb.Bin122 | reverse complement strand
TCGTCGGGCGAGATGAGCTCGAAGGAGCGCTCCCAGTGCTTGATGTAGGTGTCCTTGATGAGCTCGAGCGCGTTGGCGGCAAACTCGTCCTTGCTGCCCTGGTCGTTGATGTCGCTCACCACGTAGTCGATCTCGCGCAGATCCTTTTTGAGGAAGCCGACGAACTCGGTGCGGAGGGAAGACTGCTTTTCGAGGATCCACTCGAAGATCTCCCGGTTGTCGCGCAAGAGGGAGAGCTTTTCCTCGGCCTCCTTGAGCAGCGTGCGCGTGGAGACGGGCGCAGCCGGAGCGGCCGGAGCCTCGTTGGCTCCCTGCTGGTTGCCGGGCTGAGTGCCTTGCTGGGCAGCGGGACGATAGGGCGCGTAGTTCTCGGGGGTGTCTTTGGCCATGGGATTGAGGGACGACGTTTGAGTAGATTGGTCAACCGGCTCGGACGGCTCGGCCACGGGCTCCGGCGTGGATTGTTCGGCCACGGGGCTCGGCGCTTCTTTTTCGGGCTCAGTGCTCGGCGACGCTTCCTGATCGATCGGCGTGGTGGTCTCTTCAGGAGCGGCTTCGGGCGTCTCCGCCGACGACGGCGCTTCAAAGGGGACGACCTGGGCCTGATCGGAGGATATCTCGTGCTCGGTCGGCTTCGGCGCCGCCGCACGCAACGCCACGCGCGCGCCAGAGCGTTTGCGCGCAGGCAGGGCAACGGGCGCCATTTCGGCGAGGGCGGGAGGCTGACTCATGGGGAGGCGGCGGGTTTAGCGTTGGTTCGGGGAATGAAGTTTATCCAAGCCTGACTCAAGCCATTATTGAGCGCGACAGCCGCCATACACAGGAGCTGCCGCGCATTTACAAAAACTCGACGGAGCCGGTCAGGCCGAGGCCGCGGGCTTGCGCAGATAATCGTCGATCGCCTGCGCCGACTTCTTTCCGTCGCCCATCGCGAGAATCACGGTGGCCGCGCCGCGCACGATGTCGCCGCCGGCGAAGACGCCGGGCAGGCTCGTCATGCCGTTCTCGTCGGCCTCGATGTTGCCACGCTTGTTGAGCTTCAACTCGGGGCAGGTCGCGGTGAGCAGCGGGTTGGCGCGCGTGCCGATGGCCACGACCACCACATCGCACTCCAACACAAATTCGGAGCCAGGGATCGCCACCGGGCGGCGGCGGCCGGACTTGTCGGGCTCGCCCAACTGCATGCGCTGGCACTTCAGACCGGTCACCCACTTCTTGTCGTTGCCGATGACCTCCAGCGGAGCGACGAGCAGCTCGAAGCGCACGCCCTCCTGTTCGGCGTGGTGCACCTCTTCGACGCGCGCCGGCATCTCGGCCTTCGTGCGGCGGTAAACGATCACGGCATCCTCGGCACCGAGGCGCTTGGCCGTGCGCACGGCGTCCATCGCGACGTTGCCGCCGCCGACGACCACCACGCGTTTGCCGACGAGCACCGGCGTGTCGGCCGAGGGAAACTCGTACGCCGACATCAGGTTGACGCGAGTGAGGTACTCGTTGGCGGAATAGACGCCCTTAAAGTTCTCACCGGGCACGTTCATGAACACCGGCAGGCCGGCACCGTTGGCGATGAAGATCGCGTCGAACTGCTCACGCAGCTCGGGCAGCGTGTACGTGCGGCCCACGATCACGTTGCACTCGATCTTCACGCCGGCATCGCGCAGGCGCTGCACTTCCATGTCCACGATCTTCTTTGGCAGGCGGAATTCCGGGATGCCGTACACGAGCACGCCACCGGCCTGATGGAGCGCCTCGTAGACGGTCACGTCGTGGCCGCGTTTGGCGAGTTCGCCGGCGGCGGTCAGGCCCGCGGGGCCCGCACCAATCACGGCAACTTTTTTGCCCGACGCGGGCACGGCGGCGGGCTTGGCGCCGTTGCGGTGCTCACGCGCCCAGTCGGCCACAAAACGCTCCAGATAACCGATGGCGACGGGCTTGCCCTTGATGCCGCGGATGCACTGCTCCTCGCACTGCGTCTCCTGCGGGCACACGCGACCGGTGACGGCCGGGAGGGCGTTGTCGCCGAGGAGGCTCTGCGCCGCGCCGGCGAGATCGCCCGCAGCGAGGAAGCCGATGAAGCGCGGGATGTTTACCCGCACCGGGCAACCCTGCACGCACTTCGGATCCTTGCACTGGATGCAACGCTCGGCTTCGAGGAAGGCCAGTTGCTCGGGGAAGCCGAGGTTGACCTCTTTAAAATTGGCGGCACGCGCGGTCGCCCCCTGCTCGGGCATGCACTGGCGCTCGATCGCCATGCGCTCCTTGGGGGAGAGTTTCTTCGGAGCGGACGCGGGAGAAATATCGATGGACATGGGTCGGAGGGGTGCTCGGAGATTATTTGTTTAGGCCCACGCGGCAGTTGTCGCCGCAACGCTCGGCGGCGGCCTGCTCCTGCGGACGGTAGGTGGAGAGGCGATCCGCGAGCAGATCGAAATCGACCTTGTGGCCGTCGAACTCGGGACCATCCACGCAGGCGAACTTCGTCTCGCCGCCGACATCCACGCGGCAGCCGCCGCACATGCCCGTGCCGTCGACCATCACCGGATTGAGCGAGACGATCGTGTGCACGCCGAAGGGGCGCGTGAGGTTGGCAATCGCACGCATCATCGGCACGGGGCCGACCGCGTACACGATGTCGATGCCGCCGGCCTCCAGCAGCTCTCTGGACGCATCGGTCACGAAGCCCTTGCGCCCGTAGCTGCCATCGTCGGTGCAAACGACGACGTTGCCGTAGCGTTGCAGCTCCGGCTCAAAAATCACCCACTCCTTCGAGCGGCCACCGATCACGCTGGTCACCGAGGCGCCACGGGCGTGCAAGCCCTGCGCGATCGGATGCACCACTGCCGTGCCGACGCCACCGCCCACACAGAGGGCGCGGCCCTTGGAAATCAGCTCCGTCGGCATGCCCAGCGGTCCGGCGACATCGCGGATCACATCGCCGACATTCAGTGCCACCAATTCCTTGGTGCTCTTGCCCACGGCCTGGATCACGAGGGCGATCGTGCCAGCCTTGGGATCGGCATCGGCAACCGTCAGCGGGATGCGCTCGGCACGATCCGTACGTCGCACGATCACAAACTGCCCGGGCTGGCGAATCTGCGCCACACGGGGTGCCTCGACATCGAGGCGCGTGACATTGGGACTAAGTTGTATTTTTGCGACGATGCGGTGCATGGGGAAAATGAGTGCGAAGCAAAAAACGTGCTAGCACCGCTCGCGACAAAAAAAGCCGCGTAAAAACCCACCCCGCGCGCAACCAACTGAGCCGGACGGTCAAACGCCCGTATGGCCAAAGCCGCCCGCGCCGCGCGCCGTGTCTTCCA
>MWDT01000301.1 GCA_002070825.1 Verrucomicrobia bacterium ADurb.Bin122 | reverse complement strand
GCTTACCTGGCGCTCTTCGACGACCTGCGCGCGACAGGCTCAAGCTCCGGCGCGACCGGCCGCTGATAAGCGCCCGGAGTGAGTCCGGCGCCCTTCGGCCAGCCAACGAGCGCGCGCACCTCGTCGGGCAGCGTCTCGGCCACCGTTTCCGTGGTGAAACCGTCCACCAGCGTGAAGTGCTTCAGCTCGGGGCTATGGAAAACCGCACTCGGCGGCAGCGCGAGTTGCACACCGTGGGCCTCGACCGCCGGCTGGAGCTTCCGCAGGGCGTCCAACGAAGGCAGGTCCACCTGCGTGGTTTCGCCAGCGGCAGGGCTCCAGACGATCAAGGCCTTTGCCACGGAGCTCGCATCGCGCACGTATACGTTGCCATCCAGATACGAGAGGTGCGGCATCGTGTAGACATCGGCGTGCTCTTGCGGCTGTCCAACGAACAGGAGCGACTTTTTGTTGCCCGCATCCGAGACCATCAGATTGCCCGCGAAGACATGGCCCACGCGCTCCGTCGCGCTCGGACCGGTGGACGGATGCCAGCCGAAATGGTCGGCACCCATGCCACGGCCATCACGTCTGAAGGCGGCCGCCGAGTTCAGATACGTGTTGTGATAGATGCGCACGCCACTGCTATTCAGCGCCAACGTCCCGCTGTTGCAGTTGACGAACACGTTGCCGGCGCAGATCGCTCCCTTCGAAATCTCGAAGAAGAAGCCGTTGTCGCAACGCTCGAACCAGTTGTTGACGACCACAGCATCGCGGTTGCCCACGTCGTACCAGATGCCACTGGAGTCCGGATGGTCGATCACGAGGTTGTCGCGGCACACGACATTATGGGATTGGTTGAAAATCTTCACCGCCGACGGGTAGTAGCCTGTGATGCCTTCGACATTATTGCGCGCGATGATGTTTTTTTCGAGCAGGCAGTCCGACGAACCGATCACGTAAATGCCCTCGGTGCTCGTGTCACTCACGAGGGAATTGCGGATCGTGAGGCGGTCGCCCCGGAAATACCCGGCCACGCGCGAGCAATGCGTGATCGTGCAGTGCTCGATCAGGGTGCCGACGACGTCCTTGCCGTAGGTGGCGGGGTCCATCAGGCCCTCGGGCTCGCGCCCCTCGATTTCCAGTGCGCGATAGGCGTACTGGGTGAAAGTCAGACCGCGCAGTGTGTAGCCGCGTGCATCGGATTTTTTTCCATGCACCTCGCCCATCACCCGCACCAGCGCGCTATCGTGAGCCGTCATCTCGATCACGTGCTCGGTCGGGTCAAACGACAGGTACACCTGCGCCGTCTCATAATCGATGTAGTAGGAATTTTCGTCGAGCTCCCCCTCCCAGCCTGCGGACTGCAAAGGGCGGCCATCGACGAACAGCATGTCGTTGTTAAAACGGTGCGCAGGCGTCTTGTCCCCCTCGCTCCCGCGATGCCACCAGTCGGCAGGCTTCTGGGGAAAGAGTTTCTTCCACTCGGTACGCCACAGCTTGTTGCGCTGCTGCGTCCAGCCCGTCACGACCTCGGTGCCCTTCAGCACCGGCTGTTCGTCGGCATAGGCTTGGAGCGTGACGCCCTGGTTCAGTTCCAAACCGCCCGTGCGGTAGACACCGCCGCGCAGCAAAATCACATCGCCGGTACTGGCACGCTCGATGGCGCTCTCAATCGTCGTGGGCGCATCCAACTTTTCGCCCGGGGCCGTCGCCGCGCCATCCGGCGAGACATAGATCACGCGCGCAGCATCCGCCGGCACGGAGAAACTCTGGCGAACAGGACCATAAGGCCCGCCCGACGGCTGCGCCACCGCAGACAGGGAAAGCAAAAGGCCGAAACTCAGCGCGCCGAGACAGCGCACCACACGAGGGAGAATAGCGGAGGTGTTCATTTGATTTTCGGGGACAGTTTACAGCCTGAGTAGCGAGCCGCCGTGGCTCGACCAGACTTCCGTGCCAACAATAGAACATCACCGCCGACGTGCAAACGGCTCGCAAAGTGGGCGAGTTTTACAACGAAAGCCCGGCGCGGAAAACAGGCTCCAGCTCGCCCGCGATCGCCACGTGCTCGTGCGCGATGGGATGCGCATTTTCCGGCCGGCCAGGATAGTGCCCGCCACGCGCATGCACCACTCGCGGCGAGCCGATGCGGCGCACCACCTCGTCGAGATAATGGCGCAGCACCGACTGGCGCGGCCCCTTGTCCGGCGAGTCGTTTACGATCGGAGAATCGATCAGGACGATGAACGCATCGGGCGCATCGCGCCGCACCTTGCGCACCAGCTCGACGTACGCGTTGACGAACTCGTTTTGATCGGGGACGCCCTGATTAAAATCGTTTGTGCCGAGCGCGATTCCGATGCCGTCCGGCACGTAGCTCGCGTGGTCCCACAGCGGCGTGGCCTCGTCCGGCAGCGCACGCTCGTAGAACACCGGGGCGTTGGCCGTGTCGCGGATGCCCTGCCAGTCGCGGATGATCCCTCGGCCGCCGTAGCTGACCAGATGGCACTGCGCGCCGAGCTTTCGCGCGAGCACCTTGCCGTAGGCGAGCCGACCGCAAGCGGTGTGCGGCCCGTCAGCGGGATCGCCCGCGCGGATGTCCGTGGCCTCACCACACGTCACCGAATCGCCAATGAACAGCAGCTTTCGCTCCGGCAATGGCGCTGGCGCGAGAAAACGGCCCTCCGCCGCCTCGAAGCCGAGCACCTCGATCGTGCCCTGCCAGCTCTCGTTGCGCCGGGTGACGACGACCTCGTGCGTCCCTGCCGCACCGGAAAAAAGCGAAATCGCCTGCTCGCCCGCGGCCAGCTTCAGGCGCTGCGCCTCGCCGCCATCCACCTCCACATCGATGTAGAGGTTCGCGTTGCTCGCACGGCAGCGCATCGCAAGCGAAGCCGTCTCCACCTTCAGGCGAAACGCCACGCCGGGGAACCCCACGCGGCGCACGCCCTCGCTGACGACTGCGGTGCGCCCTTCGACCTGCACGAGCGGATCGGTCGCCGATACCGTCGCCGCCAGGAGACCGCCGCTGGCTCCGATCAGGGGCAGACTGGAAACGCCGAGCAACACACGCGCAATAAAGGGGATTTTCATGGTAGGGAGATGAAGAGCCCAGCGTGCGGGCCACACGCGTAGGATTCAACTCCCGGTTTGCGCCGAGGGCGCGTCACTCAGCCACGAGGACTGCCTTTTGCAAATCGCTGTCGCGCGACGATGGGCCGACCAGAATTTCGAACTCGCCCGGCTCGACGACCGAACGCGAGTCCGCGTCGACGAGTTGAAACGCCTCGTAGGGCAGCGTCACCCGCACGGTCTTTGTCTCGCCCGGTTCCAGATGCAC
>MWDT01000300.1 GCA_002070825.1 Verrucomicrobia bacterium ADurb.Bin122 | reverse complement strand
GCGCACGAGCTCCTGTTTGCGGGCCGGCGTCACTCCGGCGTGCCAGCCGTCGAGCCCGAGCGACTCGGCGACCGCGCGCACCGTGGCTTCGCGGTCACCCGACACCACCACGACGCGCAGCCCCAGCCGATGCAGTTCCGCGATGGCCTCGGGCGTGGTCGCCTTGATCGGGTCCGCCAACGCCAAGGTGCCGAGAATCACGCCCTCACACTCGACCGCCACCAGCGTAGCCGTCGCAAAATCTCCGACCGGCGCCGCAGCGTCGGCCACACGGCCTATGCGCACCCGGCGCCCACCGACACGCGCCTCCACGCCAAACCCAGGCTCGGCCTGAAACGACTCCGCCGCTTCCAACTTGAGCCCCCGGCGCTGCGCCTCCTGCACAATCGCCCGGGCCAGCGGGTGCTCGCTCGGCTGCTCGGCCGATGCCGCCAACCCGAGCAGCTCCGCCTCGCCGTCACCCAGCAGCGACTGCACTCCCACGACCTGCGGCTTTCCCTCGGTGAGTGTGCCGGTCTTGTCGATCAGGACGGTCGTCGCCGCCGCCAGCCGCTCCAGCGCCTCGGCGTGTTTCACGAGCACGCCCGCCTGCGCGCCTCGCCCGATGCCCGTGACAATCGCCACCGGAGTCGCCAGCCCGAGCGTGCAGGGGCACGCGATGATCAGCACGGCCACGGCATTGACCAGCGCGTGGATCAACGCCGGCGCCGGTCCCCAGCTCCACCAGCAGAAAAAGGTCACCACCGCGACACCCGCCACCACCGGGGCAAACACGGCGACTGCGCGGTCCGCGATGCGCTGGATCGGCGCCTCGCTCTCACGCGCCGTCTCGACCAGCTCGATGATGTGCGCCAGCAGCGTGTCGCGCCCCACGCGCCCGGCGCGCAGGAGCAGCGAGCCGGTGGTGTTGAGCGTGCCCGCGCTGAGCGGATCGCCGGCGCGTTTCGCGACGGGGACGGGTTCGCCGGTGAGCATCGACTCGTCCACATCGCTCGCGCCCTCGACCACATTGCCATCAACAGGAATCCGCTCGCCCGGACGCACGCGCAGCCAATCGCCCACGACCACCGCCTCCAGCGGCACATCCTCCTCTGCGCCACCGCGCATCCGGTGCGCGATCTTCGGCGCGAGTTGCAACAAGGCACGCACGGCGACGTCGGTGCGCGCATGCGCGCGCTGCTCCAGAATCTGGCCAATCAGCACGATGGTCGTGATGACCGCCGTCGCCTCGAAATAGAGCGGCACGCCGTGCGCGGTGCGCAGCGTCTCGGGGAAACGATCGCCCCAGAGTACGGCCGCCACGCTGTAGAAAAACGCCGCGCCGGTGCCCGTGACGATCAGCGTAAACATGTTGGGGTCGCGCTCGCGGAGCGATTTCCACCAACGGCGCAGGAACGGCCGGCCGCACCAGAAAAACACCGGCGCCGTCAACACGCACTGGAGCCACGCCGAGGCCGGCGACGGCACGCGATGCGCGAGCGCCGGCACCATGCCGCCCATCGCCAGCAGAAACACCGGCACACTCAGCGCCAGCGCCACCCACAGCCGCGGCCGCAGATAGCGTTCCGAAGGCAGCCCCATGTAAACCGGGGCATCCGGTGCAGAGTCGGCAGGCGAAGCGTCCATGCGCGACTATACACCGGAACGGCGAAAAGCCCTCAAGCCAGCCGGATCTCGACGATGAAGTTTTGCGACTGGCCCGGCGGCACCCAGTGCAGCCCGGTCTTGTGCTCGCAGGCGTTGGCCGGGCCCATCCACGGCTCCACGCAATAGAAGGGCGCCTGCGCGTCGGCCGTCCACGTGACGACCGTCGTGCCGGGCGCGGGCACCGGCGACGTCCCGACCTTGACGGTGACATCGCCCGGACGGCCCTTTTCGCCAAACACGATGGTGTTGCTCTTCAAATCGGTGTGGAAGGTGTCGCTGAGCTCGACGTTGCCGAGGGATTCTTCGCGCTGGAATTTCGGTCCGGGCAGCAGCGCACCGGTCTTGAAATCCTGCTTGATCGTGCGGCCCCCCGGCAGGCGGATCAGGTAATCCTCGCGCTTGGAGCCCTCGCTCCAAGGAAGCGTGAAATAGAAATGATGGCCCGCCGACCACGGGATCGGTTGGGTGCCGAGATTGCGCAACGTGAACTCGCACGCCAGCGCCAGCGGCTCGAAACGGTACGTCACCTCAAACTCGTAATCGTACGGGTAACTGGCCTTCGCCTCGGCATTCGGCACCAGTTGCGCTGCAAAACCGCGGCCATCGAGGCGCGTCACCCGGAAATCGCTTTGGCGCGCGATGCCGTGGATCGGCATCGGACGGCGCACGCCGTCGGCGGCGCGCCAGTGATAAATCTCGCCCTGATCGAACGAGCGCCCGCAAAAAGGGAACAGGATCGGATTACCGCCACGGGTCTTCGCAAAGTCGTCCATCGACTTGAGCTCGGGCCAGTACACCACATCGCGCACTGAGCCGTCGCCCAGCTCGACATTCCAGTTCATGAGGCGCGCGCCCTTTTCAGGCGAGGCAAGGAAGGTCGATTGGCCGACGCGCCACCGCACGATTTCCTGCCCGAGGTAGGAGATTTTTTCCATGGTTTCGAAAAAACAGTCTGCGCCCAACCGTGCAAGCCACCGCTGGAAACAAATCCACGATTTCCAACGACCGCGCCTTGCGCATCCTCCGGCCGGCTCTCAAGGTAAGCCCCCATGTTCGTCCGCCTTCTGCAACTTTTCTGTTGGAGCCTGGTGCTTGCCGTCTGCGCGCGCGGCGCGGACGCCACCGAAACGTCAGCACCACCTCCAAGCGCAGCCCCGATCACGACCCCCGCGGCGGCACCTGCCGCTCCCGCCACATCAGCGCCGGCCAAACGCCCCGATGTCGTCGTCATCCCCATCCGCGAGCAGATCGCCACCCCTGCCCTCTACATCGTCCGCCGTGGATTGAAGGAGGCCATCGAGCAAAAGGCCGACGTCGTGATCTTCGACATGAAAACGCCAGGTGGCGCCCTCGACGTCACCAAAGACATCATGGAGGCGATCCGAAAATTTCCCGGGCTGACGCTGACCTATGTCAACGACGAGGCCATCTCCGCCGGCTCGATCATCGCAGCCAGCACGGACGACATCTGGCTCGCCCCCCTCGGTAAAATCGGCGCCGCCGCCCCCGTCTCGGCCACCGGACAGGACATCGAAAAGACCATGAAGGGGAAAGTCGTGAGCTACCTGCTCGCCGACGTACGCGGCATCTGTCAGGCGAAGGGCAAACCCGAGCGAGGGCAGGTCATCTCCGCCATGATCGACGAGGAGTTTGAGCTGAAAATCGGCGAAAAGGTCATCAAGGC
>MWDT01000299.1 GCA_002070825.1 Verrucomicrobia bacterium ADurb.Bin122 | reverse complement strand
GAGCACCAAGGCCGGCACTCCATGCACACCGTCATTCGTGATCCCGAGCTGGCCGGACTCGTTGTTTCCCCAGGCCACCGCCACCGTGCCGCGGGCATGCGTGTACGCCTGGCCCAGCGTGAACCCGCCGGCGAGCGCGAAGCTGGCGCCATTCACGATGCCCGTGCCGCTGGACTTCACGTCGAGCCGCAGCGTGCCGATACCCGTTACGCCCGTCGCCTCCACCAGATACTCCGCCGCGTTGCCACCCGCCGTGACCGTGACCGTACCGGCCGTGACTGAGCCATCGACCTGCGTCAGTGCGAAATCCGTCGGATCCACGCCCGTCACCGCCTCGGTAAACGTCACGCGCCATTGCAGGGTATCGGCAGTCGTCACCGGGCCAGGCTGCATGCGTGCGATCGTCGCCACTGCGGGCGCTGAAGCCGCCCGCGCCGACACGGCCAAGAGCGGCAGCGCGAAGCACAGCAGGCACAGGAAACGAAGCACCCCGGACACAGGGGCGCTCAACGGAGACAGGCGGTGTGAACTCATGGGATTCTTTACGCGGTAAAACTGGTGATTGGCGGGCCGTCTGGGGGGGTATTGCCACAGACAGGCTACCTGTAAACGACGTTTCACTATCAGCATGCAAAAACAAACTCCCCACAAAACGACCGCATTGTGGGGCATTCCCGAAAAGCAAAGACGCGCCCGCGCGCCGGTTCACTCGATTCGGAGATTGCCCGCGAGCGGCCAGTCCCAGGCGCCATCGCCCGCCGGGCCGTAATCCGTGCGCAGGATCAGCACCCGCCCCGAGCCAGGCGGGAGCACCAGCTCCCGAGGCAGGATGCCGCGGTGCCCGGCATGATCGCGCGGGTTCAGGTACTCGTGCATGATGACGCGCTCCACTCCGTCGGCGCCGCGCAACACCCAGGTGAAGCCCACACCATCCGAGTTGCCATCGCCATCGTAGCAGCCGGGGCGGAGCGCCACCTCGGCACGCACCCGCGTCGCCCCCTCGGGCACCGCAAACTCCAGCTCCGCCGGCGGCGTCAACTGGTACATCGTCCGCCCCTCGACCACGAACGGCGCCGCGTCCGTGAAAAGCGCCCAGCGAACCGGCTGGAGCGAAAATCCCGCCAGCTGAGGCAAAGAGCGCTGCGCCTGATGCACCAGCCCCTGTGCACGCTCCGCTTCCGGCGCCAACGCCGTGACGAGCGACACCTCCGACGCCGGCACCCCATGCCGTGCGAGCAGCCCCAACGCGTTTTCACTCGTCATGTTCAACAGGAATGCCGTGTGTGCCATCGGCCGGCTCCCATTGTAGCCGTTGACCGTGTGCCGGCGCAGAAGCAGCGCCGCACTCCACGCGTCGAGATTGGAGATATCCTCGTGCTGGTTGAGCGGACCAGGCGCATAGACCAGAATCGGCCGGTCGCCCGCCGCACGCCACGCGGCGATGAGTGCATTGCGCCGCGCCCGGCACTGCGCCACCGGCGTCGCCATCGGATGGAGGGAGAGATTTTCCGCCGCCACCGCGACGGCGCAAATCACCAGCAGCCCCCGCCCAAGCCGGCTGCGCGCCCGCGTCCAGAGATAGCTCAACACCACCCCGAGCGCCGCCACCTCGACCGCCTGCAACAAGATCACGATGCGCCCCGACGCGCGGAACGCACGCAACGGAGCGACGTACCGCGTCGCCCACGTCCACGCCCCCGCGCCCGACTCCGTCCACCGCGTGAAAAACAGCATGGCCGCCACGGCCGCCAGCGCGAAGACCAGCGCCCGGCGCCCCTGCAAATCCCGCCGCCAACGCCAGCCACACGCCAGCACCGCCGCGAGCCCCGCCCACGGGAGGAAACCCGTGAAGCACACATGCTCCAGCCAGTCCGAATGTCGCCCCGGCCAGCCGCTCCGGTACAGCGCATGCGTGGGCGCCGCCGTAAACCACGCGCGCACATCGGGCGCCCCCGCCAGCGACTCCGCCCACCCTCTCGAGTGACCGGCCCGCAGCGCAGCGCCATGCGCAATAACCGCGACCGCGCACAACCCGAGCCCCGGCACCGCCACCGCAAGGGCGCCTGCCCAATCGCATCCCCGCGCCTCGGACACCGGACGCGCCGGCAGCCGCCGCTCGCGCAGCGCCAAGGCCGCCACCACGGCAAACGCGCCCAACACGCCCGCGAAAAACGTCTGGTACGGCCCCGCCGCAAACTGCCACCCGATCCAGCCGGCGCACGACAGCCAGCGCCACCGCGCCCGGTCCTCGCTCCAGCGCACGGCCTGCTCCGCCGCGAACAACGCCGAGAAAATGGGCAACAACTGCGCGTGCGCACCCGCCATCCAGACCATCGCCGCCGAAGCACTCGCCGCAAACGCCAGCGGCCCGCGCAGTGCCGGCGCGATCCCCAGCGCCCCCAACCAGCGCGACGCCGCCCACGCGTTGAGCGCCGCCACGATCACGAACCAGCCCTGCCAGGCCAGCATGTCCGAGCAGCCCAGCACGCGCAGGACCGCGTAGATCGGCAGCGTCCCGACATGGGTGTCGCTCAGCCCGAGCGTCCCGGTCTCCGGGTAGAACTGACCCGGCGAGAAAAAATCGTACAGGCCCCGCAGCGCCTGGTAACCGTGTTCCAACACCAACGCGTTGAACCGCCCGTCCACCAAGTCGCCCGGCACCGCCGTGAACCCGCTCCACCAGATCGCCTGGGTGACATGCGCCACTGCCAGCACCAGCCACGCGACGGTCCAGAGGTGGACGCCGCCCGCCGACTCAAAAGCCCCCTTGTTGGCCGGAGGGAAACCCGGCGCCGGCTCACTCATCGCCGCGCACCCTTCCGCGCGCCGCCTTGTGGCCGGCGCGGTGTTTTTTGGCCACGATCATGCGAACCTTCTGCGCGCGGCTCTTCTGGCGTTTTTGGCGCCGCGCCTTTTCCCGGTCCTGCTGGACCGCCGCCGCCTGTCCGCGCCGCCGCGCCTCCAATTTGTCGGCCAGCTCCGCCCACGCCGCGACCCGGTTGTCCGCCTGAGAACGCTCGCGCTGGCAGCGCACCTCGATGCCCGTCGGCTCGTGCCGCAGCACCACCGTCGACGACGTCTTGTTGATCTTTTGCCCGCCCGGCCCCGATCCGCGCACGAAACGCTCCACCACCTCGCCCGGGCGGACGCCTGCCGCGCGCAAACGCGCAGTCAGGTGCGGGTCAAGATCGGGTAAATCGTCGGCCATGGGCGGGAATTTCGCCCCGAGGGAAACAACTCCGGCACCCGCCAGTCAAACCCCGCGCAAAACTTACGCTCGCGCCTCGGCGCGCTTCCACTCAATTTGACGCCCCTCTTTCCACCATGCTTACCGGCCCC
>MWDT01000298.1 GCA_002070825.1 Verrucomicrobia bacterium ADurb.Bin122 | reverse complement strand
GGCGACCCAGCCCTTCGCGGTGCGGATGGGCTCGGGGGCGTTGCAGTTGAGCGACCCGGACAAGGCGCTGGCGCATATCGTACTGTTGGGCGTGCCGGTGTCGTGGGCCCAGCCGTGGCTGGGCGGCCTTTCCGTGGCCGGTGGGCCCCTGCGTGGCGAGTTTGTCGCGGCGGCGCGGGATGGACATTTTTCGCTGCGGACGACGGTGCCGGTGACGCTCTCGGGGCTGAGCCTTGCGCAGGGGAGCGAGGCCTGGCTGCGGGCCGTGGATTTTTCGGGTAACCTGTCGGCGAGCAGCTCGGCGAAGGGCTGGCAGGCTGAGCTGTCGGGCATGACGCTGCGCAGTGGCGGTGCGGTGCTGCTGTCGCTGGATGCGCGGGCAGGGCAGCTGGCTGGAGCGGGGCAGCCGGTGAAGGTGCAGGCGCAGGCCAGTTCAGATTTACCGGCGCTGATGGCGCAGCCGTTGCTCGCGGATTCTCTGGTGTTGCACAGTGGTGTGGCGGAGGCCGGCGTGGCGGCGAGTCTCGGCGATACGACCGAGCTGGAGGCCAATGTGCATGCCTCGAAATTGCGGGTGGGCGTGCAGTCCCTGCCTGAGGTTGTCGCGCAGATCCGCGCGGATGTGGCTGCGGACGGGCGCACGACGGCGGAGATGCCGGTGCGCCTGATTTCGGCGGAGCCAGCGCGGGTGTCGGACCTGACGTTGACGGGATCGCTCCAGCCGCGCGTGGGAGGGCGAGGTGGCGTGGTCGATGGGGTCGTCTTGAGCCAGTTCATGGCGCTGGAGGATGTGCAGGCATTGACAGCGATGTCGGTGTCGGGGGCGGCGGCCGAAGGGGCTCCTGTACCGGCGAAGACGCCCGAGCCGTTTTGGTCGGGCTGGTCTGGGCGGCTGACACTGGCGTTGAAGCAGCTGACTTATAACAACGAGCTGTCGGTGAGCGATGTCTCTGGGACGTTGCGAATCGAGGATGGGGCGTTGAAGTTGAATGAACTGACGGCGGGGTTGGGCGTTGGGGGGGATTTGAAGCTCAATGGCGAGGTGACGTTCGATGCGGGGGCGGGGGCACCGTATGCGTTGCTGGCGCAGTCGGTGGTGGAGAATTTCGAGGTGGGGGCTGTGTTTCGGGCACTGGACCCGCAGACGCCTCCGCCGCTCGAGGGAAAATTTTCGGTGCGCAGCCGCTGGAAGGGGCGTGGCGCGGATCTCAACGGGGCGCTTGCGCTGGCCCGCACGGAAACGTCGGTGAACAGCAAGGGCGGGATGTTTCGCCTGTTGCGGGCGAGCTCATCGGACAAGGTTTCGCGAACCCAGTCGACGGTCGAGGCGATCGGCGGTTTTTTGGGCTCGGTGGTCAAGAGTGAGCGCCTGACCGATTACGCGAACCGGGCGCAGATCGTGAACGACATCGCCTCGGCGCTGGCGGAGATTCCGTTTGACCAGCTGAGCCTCCAGCTGGCTCGCGATGCACAGATGAATATCCGGTTGCAGGATTTTTCGATGATCGCTCCCGATGTGCGCTTGAGCGGGGAGGGCGAGATTCGCGGCACGGAGGGCAGCAGTGTCAGCCGGCCGATGGAGTTGTCGATGCGGATGGCGACGCGTGGGCGCCTGGCGGAATTGTTTGGCCGGGCAAAACTGCTGAACGGCCAGAAGGATAATCTTGGTTACGCGGAGCTTTCGAGCCCGCTGTCCATCAAGGGCTCGCTGCGGCAGCCGGACGCGCACTCGCTGGTCGCCCTGCTGATGGAGAGCGCCTTGTTTAAGTAAGCGCGGCGCAGGGGGCGGAGCCGCGGGGCCTTCGTTGGACGAAAATACCGTCGGGGTACGATGGACCTTGCGTCGTTTGTCTGGAAACGCACAAAGCAAGACTTCCGTTTTCACACGCATGCTCTCTTTGCGCCGCTTTCATCGACCGACGGGCATCAAGGCTCTCAACGCACTTTTTGGCGGTTGGACGGCGTGTGTGTTCGTTTTTCTCTACGCGCCGATCCTCGTCCTGGTTGCGTACTCATTCAACACCTCGCGTCTGAACGTCGTGTGGGAGGGCTTTACGCTGAAGTGGTACGAACTGCTCTGGGCGAATGCCCCGCTCATCCGGGCGTTGAAAAACAGCCTGATCATCGCGAGCATCACGACGGTGATCTCGGTGGTGGTCGGCACGGTGGGGGCGTGGCTGCTGCATCGCTACCGCTACCGGTTTGCGCACGCGATCCAGACGCTGGTGTGCGTGCCGATGATCATGCCGGAAATCGTCATGGGCATCAGCCTGCTGATCTTTTTCACGACGGCCGGTCTGAAGCTGGGCTTCGCAACGGTGATTCTGGCGCATGTGACGTTTTGCTTTCCGTTCGTGCTGGTGGCGGTGCAGGCCCGTCTGGTCGGGCTCGATCCGGCACTGGAGGAGGCGGCCCTCGACCTAGGGGCGACGCCGATTGAGGCCTTCTGGCTGGTGATCGTGCCGTGCCTGCGCCCCGCAATTGTGTCGGGTGCGCTCATGGCGTTCACGCTGTCGATGGACGAGATCATCGTGACGTTCTTCACGGCCGGCCCTGGCTCGCGCACCCTGCCGCTCCAGGTCTTTGGCATGGCCAAGGTGGGACTCAACCCGATGATCAACGCGCTCTCGACCCTTTTCATCATCGCGACGGTTGCCTTTGTTCTGTTTTCCGAGCGGCTCAAGAAACTCGCCAGCCGTTGATCCATTTCTCCTCCATGAAAATCGCACGTACCCTCCTCACGCTCGCGGCCGCGGGCGTCGCCCTCGCATCGACCGCTCTGGCGGCCGACAAGGAACTGAACCTATTCGCATGGTCGGAATACGTCCCGCAGAAGGTGCTGGACGGCTTCACGGCGGAAACCGGCATCCGGGTCAATTACGAGACGTTTGCCTCGGGCGAGGAGATGCTCGCCAAGATCAATGCTGGTGGTTCGGCCTACGACGTGATCCAGCCGCCGGACTATATCGCCGAGGCGATGATTCAGTACGGCCTGCTGCAGCCTCTCGACTACGGTAAGTTGACGCACTTCAAAAACATCATGCCCGAGTTTCTGAAGATGCCGCACGATCCCGAGCAGAAGTACACCGTGCCGTACATGGTGAGCACGGTGGGGATCGTGTATAACAGCGAGAAGGTCACCAAGCCCGTCAAAGGCATCAAGGATCTCTTTGCCCCGGAAAACAAGGGCCGCATCGTGTCTGTCGATGACGGGCGCGAGTTGATTGTCGCCGCACTTTATACGCTCGGATTGCCGCTCAACGAGATCACTCCGGAGAACCTTGCTGCGGCCAAGCCGCTGCTCGCGCAGTGGTATCCGATGATCAAAAAATTCGACTCCGACAGCCCGAAGACTGCGCTGCT
>MWDT01000297.1 GCA_002070825.1 Verrucomicrobia bacterium ADurb.Bin122 | reverse complement strand
CGGGCTCAGCTGGACCAGAACTCGTCGCCGGCGGTCTTTTTGCCACGAGCCGGCTCCTTGGCCTTGGGCTGGGGCGCTTTCGGGGCCTGCTTTTTTTCGGATTCGGAGGATTCGTGGTGAAGGAAATGCTGATCATCCGTCGCACCCTGCCCGGGTTGAGTCTTGGACTTGGAGATGATCGACTCGAGGGCGCGGACCGTGCCGCGCAACTCCTCGGCCTGGGCGCTGAGCTCTTCGGACGCGGAGGCCGTTTCTTCGGCGCTGCTCGCGTTGGACTGCGTGACTTTATCCATCTGGATGACGGCCGTGTTGATCTGGCCGACCCCCTGGCTCTGCTCCTGCGAGACATTGGCGATGTGGGCCACCTGTTCGACGACCTTGGCGGTGTCGGCCTCGATGGCCTTCATCAACGCACCGAGGCGTTCGGAAGCTTTGGCGCCCGCGGCAGCGTTGGTCTTGGAGGTGGCGATCAGCTCCGTGGTCTCTCTCGCGGACTGGGCGCTACGCTGGGCGAGCGCGCGGACCTCGTCGGCGACGACGGCAAATCCGGCGCCGGCCTCGCCGGCGCGAGCAGCCTCGACGGCGGCATTCAGGGCGAGGATATTGGTTTGGAACGCGACCTCGTCGACGGTCTTGAGGATCTTTGCGGTCTCCTCGGTCGAGGTCTGGATGCGGGAGATCGCCTCGGCCATCTCGCCCATCGCACGAGTGGCCTGCTGGATACGCTCGGCGGACTGGCGCATGGCCTGGTTGGCCTGATTGGCACCGTCGGCGTTTTGTTTGGTCATGCTGGAGAGCTCCTCGAGCGAGGCGCTGGTTTCTTCGAGCGAAGCAGCCTGCTCGCTGGCGCCGGCGGCGAGGCGCTGGCTGGCGTTGGAAACCTGAGCCGCGGCATCGGTGGTCTGGTCGGCTCCGGCCATTAGACGGTTGATGAGATCGCGAAGGATGCGGGTGAGTCCACGAGTGATGGACCAGGCGAGGGCGATACCGAGGAGGATCGCGAGGGCGACGCCGGCATAGGTGATCGAGAGGGTCTGCCGCATGACGGCGTCGGTCTCCTCGGCTGAGCGGGAGGCGGCGGCCTGCGCCTGCTCGCCGAGAGCGGCGACCGAAGCGAGGGTGCCGCGGTAGGCTTTGAGGCGGGCCTGACGGATGCCCTCGTTTTCCTGCAAGAGGGAGACGAAGCCCTGCAGATTGGTGCGGAGGGCCTCGGCGCATTGTTTCGCGGCGAGCAGCTGCTTCCGGTTCGCCTCCTGTCGTGTGACGGCCAGGAGCCCGTCCACGCCTTTAAGCACGTGCCCGATTGCTTCGATCACGCCGACGACGGCTTTTTCGTCATTGGTGGCGTAAGCTGCCCAGAAATCGGCGCGCACCTCGCCGTAAGCCTGAAGGACCACATCGGCCTCGCGCAGGCGGTCGAGGCGGAGCCGGAGCTCGTCGGCCGAGTCGCCGCGCTTGAGCTGCATCTCCATCTGGCTGTCCTGCATCGTCCGGTAGGCCTGCATCTCGCGGGCAAATACCCGCGACGCGGCAATGGTTTCGTTGAAGTTGGCCTGGAAGGCGGCGGTGATGCGCTCGGAGTTGTCGATCTGCTTTTTGTACTGGGCGAGATTGGCCTCCAACCCGGGAAGTTGCTCGGAGAGTTTGGCAGCGAGCGCCGGATAACGGGCCTCAAGCGCATGCAGCTCTTGAAGTTCGGCCTCGATTTTGACGACTTCGGCACGGCCCTTTTTGAGCCAGTCATCCAAACGGTTGTAGCTATACCCAAGCATCTGATAGCCCGCCTCAAGCTGGCCCGATTCGACGGCGGCCGCCGATTCAAACAGGGGAACTTGGAAGCGCGCCAGTACCTGCGCGTCTGCGGCGACTGTGCGCATCCGCCACGTCAAGACGCCACCCAATAGCAGGAGGAGGGCGAGGATCGACGAAAACCCAAGTGCAAGTTGCTGACCGATTGTTAATTTACGCATAGTTTTATACAGAAGCCTGTTTTAACACATCGACACATGAGGGAATTCCTTAAGGGAAACAAAAAACCCTGGCCGCCGCGAGTGGGCTAGGGGTCGAAAGAGAGCAGAAATGCCAACGAGTCTCAGGTGACGGGCGCGAGCAACGAGTCGAGCGGACGAGCCTGGGGCGCGAGCTCGGATTGCAGCCCCTTGATATAGGAGTCGTAAGTCGGGCCGGGATTCGGATTGCGGTAGAAGACACCGGTGTAGAGCTCCGAGCCGTAGGCACCGGCGAGCTCCATGGCCTTCATGCGATCGGCAGGATCGTGGCCCATGTCGGAGAGTTTCTTCATATTGGCCTTCTGAGCCTTCACTTGGTTGCACTCTTCGCCGTAGGTGATGCAAGGCGACTGGATGTTGACGAAGGAGAAGCCCGGATAGCGAATGGCTTCCTCGATCAACTTGGCCAACCCGTCGAGATCGCCGGGGATGCCCTGGGCCACAAAGCCTGCACCGTAGGCGAGCGTGTAAAGGAGCGGGTTCACTGGGTCCTCGATGCTGCCGTAGAGCGAGGAGGCCGTCTTGGTGCCGCGATTGGAAGTCGGCGAGAGCTGGCCCTTCGTGAGGCCGTAGATCTGGTTGTCCATGACCAGATAGGTCAGGTCGAGATTACGGCGGATGGCGTGTGGCACGTGGCCGCCGCCGATGGAGAAGCCGTCGCCGTCACCGCCCGCCACGAGGACGAGGAGCTCGGGGTTGGCCATCTTGAGGCCTTGGGCAATCGGGAGCGCGCGGCCGTGCACGGTGTTGAAACCGTAAGCGGTCGTGTAACCGGGGATGCGGCTGGAGCAGCCGATGCCGGAGATGAACGCGATCTCGTGCGGGGGGCGGCCGATCGCCGCGAGCGCACGGTAAATGGCGTTGACGACGCCGAAGTCGCCGCAGCCGGGGCACCAGATGGGCTTGAGGGAGCTGCGGAAATCTTTGGCGGTCAACGCAGCGGGAGCGGTCGAGCAGGCACTTTCTGAACTCATGGGAAGCGTATTGGGGGTTGGCGGTTAGCGTTGGGCCATCTGGCGGAGGGCCTGCAAAACGAGCGCAGGGTCGATCGGGTTGGCGCCGCTCTTGGCGAGCGCCTCAAAGGAGGCCGGCGTGTTGACCCACATGCGGATGATCTTGTGGAGCTGCCCCTGATGGGACTGCTCGACGACGAGGCACTTTTTCAACGACGCGAAAAACTCCTGGTACACCTGTTCGGCGACCGGGTAGAGCAGGCGGGGGATGAGGACCTTGGCCTGGATGCCCTCAGCGCGGGCCGCGCGCAGAGACTCAAGGGCCACGCCGGCGATGCTGCCCCAAGCGATCAATCCGACCGGCGCATCGGCGTCGCCTTCGATGATGAAGAGATCGCGGCGCTG
>MWDT01000296.1 GCA_002070825.1 Verrucomicrobia bacterium ADurb.Bin122 | reverse complement strand
GTCGGCGAGCGCGGCGATTTTGTCGATGAGCGCGCCCTCGTGGTTACTCTGGAAAAATTCCCATTGCACGGCGCCGCCAAACTCGGTGCGCAGCGCGGCCTCAAGATCGGCGAGCGTGGCGTGGCCATAGACTTCGGGCTCACGTTTGCCGAGGCGGTCGAGGTTGGGGCCGTTGAGGATGGCGATTTTTTTCATGGCGCAGTGGGGCGGAGGGAAACCGTGGCGCGGCGAAAAGGCAAAACCTCTTCTCGGTTGTCAGAGCGGATTTTCCGAGGCGACGAATTCCCAGGGCAGGTTGAACTTGGCGGCGAGCTCGGCGGCGAGTGCGCGCACGCCGTGCATCTCCGTGGCGTAGTGGCCGCAGAGGTAGAGGTTGAGCCGCTGTTCCTGAGCGACGGTGAACCACTCCTCGCGGAGCTCGCCGGTCACGAGGGTATCGACGCCGGCGGGGCGCAGCTCGTTGACGGCGCTGTTGCCGCTGCCGCTGCAAAACGCGATTTCGGCGGGCGCGGCCGAGCCATATTCGAGGGCGACGACGCGGCCGTAGAGCGATTCGAGCTGCTGTCGGAGCCCGGCGCGGTCGGTGGCAGCGGGCGCGATCCAGCCGGTGGGTTCGTCGCCGCCGCGCATGAGAAACGGACGTTGCGGCACCAGCCCGAGTTGGCGGGCGAGTAGGGCGTTGTTGCCAATCTCTGGATGCCCGTCGAGCGGGAGATGGCAGGAATAAAGGGCGCACTCCGATTGCATGAGCGTCGCAAGGCGGGCGTAGGTGGTGCCGGTGATCGGACGGGGCATGTCCCAGTACATCCCGTGGTGCACGATGAGAAAATCGATCTTCGCGGCGGCGGCGCGTTGGAAAGTGACGAGCCCGGCATCGACGGCGGCGCCGATTTTCGTCGCGCGGCCGGAGTTGGCGACTTGCAGGCCGTTGAAGGCGCCGGGGGCATCCTGATAGGCGGCGCGGCGGGTGCGGGCGTCGCAGTAGCGGACGAGGTCGTCGAGGGTGGCGTGCATGGTGCGCAGTGAGTGGCAAAACGGGCCGCGTTTCGAGGTGGATTTTTCCCCGCGTGGCGCTACCGCTGGAGTGGCATGAGCGACAATGTGGTTTCTCCGGTGGATCTGATCGAGCAGGCGACGGCGCAGTTTGCCGGACGCCCGTCGTGGGATGATTATTTCATGGCCACGGCGATGCTGCTTTCAACCCGTTCTGCTTGCGACCGGCTGCACGTCGGATGCGTGATCGTGAGCGGCGGAGATCGCAAAAACCGGATCATCGCCGCCGGCTACAATGGCTACCTGCCGGGCACGCCGCATGTCTCGCGCGTGCGCGACGGCCACGAGCAGGCGACGGTGCATGCGGAGCAAAACGCGATCGCCGATGCGGCACGGCGCGGTGCGAGTGTCGAGGGTTGCGTGGCGTATGTGACGCATTTCCCGTGCATCAACTGCGCGAAGATTCTGGCGTCGTCGGGCATCGCGGAGATCCGCTACCGGGCGGATTATCACAACGACCCTCTCGTGGAGCCGCTGCTGACGGACGCGGGGGTGCGTGTCACCAAACTCGCCTGAGGTGCCCATGCCGACGCCCAAGCCACTCCATCCGGAGAATCTTGCGGGTTCGCTGCTCTTGGCGCATCCGGCGATGCGCGATCCGAATTTCCGGCGTACGGTGGTGTTCATGGCGACGCATAGCGCGGAGGGATCCATGGGGGTGGTGTTAAACCGTCCGATGCGGCGCACGCTGGGCACTGTGAACGGTAGCTTTGCTTACACGCCCCTGGCCGAGGTGCCTGTGTTCATCGGCGGGCCGGTGCAGCCGGAGCAGCTGATGCTCGTCGTGTGGCAGATGCGCCCGGAGGGCTACCGGCTGTTTTTCGGGATCGATCCTGAGAAGGCCACCGAGCTGGTCGGCGTGCCAGGCACGCATGTGCGGGCGTTTTGCGGCTACTCGGGCTGGTCGGCCGGGCAGTTGGAGTCGGAAATGGCCCAGTCCACCTGGGTGGTCGGGACGATGGGCGAGCCGTTGCTCACCCATGTGCCCGACGAGAGTCTGTGGCGGCTGGCGCTCGGGCACGTTGGCCCGGAGTGGATGTTGCTGGCAATGGAGCCGGATGAGCCTTCGTTGAACTGAGGCGCGTGCAGCCTTGCCACATGGCTTGATCGGCGCGAGACCGTCGGGCCTCAGTCCTCCTGCGCATGACCATTCTTCCTCTCACGATCACGATCGGACTCTGCCTGGCGTTCGCGTTTCTGGTGTTTTTTCTGCACGGGCGCGCGAGCCGGTCGGCACGGGTTGGCGCGCGGCGCTGCAACTGTGGCGCGGACGACGGCGCCGCCGTGGTCGTATCGCTCGGTGGGCGGATGCCGAAGAAGCCGGCGCATGGTGGCTGCCACGGCGGCCATGGCGAGACGCACGAGCGTTGCCCGGATTGTCCCAGCCGCAACGAAGAGGCGTGCTGAGTGCGGGCTTAGTCCGATGAAACCGACGGCTCCAGTGCTCATTTCACACGCCGGACTGGCCGACGCCGAAGACGTGTGGAGACTTCAACGCGCGGCGTTTCGCGCCGAGGCCGAGCTGTACGGCGATGATCGGATTCCGCCGCTCGTGCAGACGCTGGACGAGCTCGCTAGGGAGTTCGCCTCGAAGATTTGCCTCAAGGCCTGCGACGTGGACGGGCGCTTGCTCGGCGCCGTGCGGCTCCAGCGGCAGGGCGCGACGGTGCTGCTGGGGCGCCTGAGCGTGGAGCCTGCGTGCCAGCGGCAGGGGATCGGCAGCGCACTTCTACGCGCGGCAGAGGATGTCTGGCCGGAGGCGGGGCGGATCGAACTTTTCACCGGCTCTCGCAGTGTGGGTAATCTTCGACTCTACGAACGGCACGGCTATGTCCGTTTTCGCGAGGTGGCGACGCCGACGGTGACGCTTGTTTACCTGGAAAAAACGCTGTGCACAGGCGCGTGATCGCCGGTGTGCGTCAAAGCGATTGCGGAATGCCCTCGGTGAGGACTTCGGGGCCGGCCTCGGTGATCAGGAGGTTATCCTCGATGCGGATGCCGCCCGAGTCGAGGTGCAGGTCTACCAGGTCCCAATTCACGCAGTCCCGATAGCGTGCGCGGCGTTCGGGTGTTTCTAGGAGCGGGCGGATGAAGTACAGACCTGGCTCGACGGTGACGACGTAGCCGGGCTCGAGAGGCAAGTCCATGCGCAGGGAGCGCAGACTCGGGCGTGGATCTTTGATTCGGCCGGGGGCCAGGCCGCTGGCGTCGCGCACGCCGAGGCCGACCATGTGGCCGAGCCCGTGCGGGTAGAAAAGTTCGTGCGCCTCCTGCTCGACGAGGCTCTCAGGTGTGCCGCGCATGAGATCCATCTCGACGAGTCCGGC
>MWDT01000295.1 GCA_002070825.1 Verrucomicrobia bacterium ADurb.Bin122 | reverse complement strand
CGCTCAGGCGCCGGGGCGGAGGGCTTCGGTGAACTCGGGCGGGAGCGGGGCTTCGGCGGCAAAGGCGTGTTTGCGTCCGCCAAACTCGTACTCGAAGCGCGTCGAGAGCGAGTGCAGGAAGAGGCGTTTCGCGCCGTAGATTTTGGCGTACTCGCGGTTGCGGGCAAAGTCGCCGTAGGTGCCGTCGCCCACGATCGGCAGATGCCGCATCGCGCACTGCACGCGCAGCTGGTGGCTGCGGCCCGTGCGCGGCTCCAGTTGGATCAACGAGAAAAACGGCTCCGCCTCGGTGCGCTTCAGGAGGCTCATCAGGCTCTCGCAGGGGATGTTTCCCTCGCCGCGGGTGCGGACCTGCCCGCCGCGTTTGTCGATCATGAGGCGGTCGTGCCAGACCTGGCGCGCCACTTTGGGGCGCCCGAAGACGAGTGCGTTGTAGAGCTTGCGGACCTGTTTGCGTTTGAACTGCGCACGCACTTCGCGGGCCAGCGGCTCGCTCGCGGCGGCGAGGATCACGCCGGAGGTCGCGGAATCGAGCCGGTTGAGCAGCCACAAGCGCCGCAGCGGGAGGCCGGCGCCGGGGCTCCACTCGAAATACTCGCCGTCGAGCGCGTAGCGGGCGGTGAGCAGCGAGCGCGGCTGGTCGGCGGCGGTGTTGGGGTGCGAGAGGACGCCGGCGGGTTTGGCAAACGCGGCCAGCCCCTGGGCGTCCTGAGTGATGAGTTGCACGCCCCGGCCGAGCGGCAGCGTGGTCCAAAAGTCGTCGGCGGTGGTGCTCAATGGAAGAAGAAGGAGAAAGTCATTTCCTGCTCTTCGCCGAGCAGTGCCACCATGTCCTCGGTCCACTTCCCGTAGGGAGCGGGATTGGAGATTGAGGAGACACACCAGCCCTCGGCCTGTGGGCCGGCCTCGCCGCCCTCGACGGAGAGGATGCGGGCGATCTCGCCCTGGGCGTTGAGCACAAACTTCACGCGAACCATGCTGTTGCTGGTCGGATAGCTGCGGCTTTCCTCGATGAGCTTGTCGAACTGCATCTGCACGGCCTCGACGAGCTTCTGGAGGTACTCGCCGTAGCGGCTCCAGCGTGCGTCGACGGCCGGCATGCCGAGGTTTTTCGTGCCCTTGGTATTTTGGGCAAACACGGCGGGGCGCGCGCGCGATTGCGCCGCGAGCTGGGGCCGGGGCCTCGGGCGCGTGGGGTTGACGACCGCGCGCAGCGCCTCGGGCGAGAGCGGTTTCACCGGAGTGTCGGGCGCGCCTTTTTTCCACTCTTCGACGTCTTCGGGATGTGGCGCGATCTTGGCGACGTTGGTGCCAAAGGTGTCGGGGTTGTCGCCGATGTCTTTTTCAACTCCGGGCAACGGGACCTGCTCGCGGGCGATCTCGGCGCGCATCTGGGCGGCGGCGGCCTCGATCTCCTCCGGGCTCGGAGGCACCGGCGGGCTCGCGGGACGGGATTCCGACATCGTACCGCTGACGATCTGGGTGGGCGCGATGTCCGTGCGGCCTTCCAATTCGGGCCGGTCGCCGCCGTCGTTTTTCGGAGGCGTCAGCTGGGCGGCCTGCTGGTTTTGCGCACCGAAATTATTCGTATCGTCGGGCACATTGTCCGGGGCGTCGGGGTTGGTCTCGACGAAATTCATGGGCGGCTTCTGCGGCTGCCGGGCACTGTCTTCCGGAAACATCTCGGACATCATCTCGATGTCGTACACCGGCTCCTGGCGCGTGCGCTCCTCGCCGAGGGCGATCTCGCCGGAGTCAAACGAGTCCGGCAGGAGCACCAGCAAGAGGATGTGCACGAGGATCGTCGCGCCCACGCCGATCTGCATCGAGCGCGTCTCGGGATTGGCCGAGAGACGCGGGACAAACCGCCGGCGTGGTCGGGCCGCAGCGGGCGGTGGCGCAGAGTGGAGCGTGGGCATGTGACAGTTAAAAGACGTCTGAGATCAACGCAGGTGACCCGTCTGCGTCAAAATTTGTTTCATCGTCTCCACCGGAAGCCCGACGATATTGGTCCACGAGCCGGTCCAGCCGGCGACGATGAGCTCGCCGTGCTCCTGGATCGCGTAGGCGCCGGCCTTGTCGAGCACGTGCACTCGGGAGAGGTAGGTTTCGATGGTGGCGCCATCGAGGCGTTTGAAGGTCACCTCGCTGGCCACGCCCTCGTCGATCTGCAAACCAGTGGCCCGATGCCGCACCGCCAGCCCGGTGAAAACCGTGTGCGTCTGCCCGGATAACCGGCGGAGCATCGCGCGCGCCTCGTCGAGGTCGGCGGGCTTGTTGAGCGCGTGTCCGTCGATAAACACGGTCGTGTCGGCGCCGATGACAAGCGACTCCGGGTGCCGCGCAGCGACCCAGTCGGCCTTCAGTGCGGCGTTGTGCGCGACCATCACGCGTGGATCGGTCGCCGGATCCTCGTGCTCCACGATCTGCGCCACCACCACCTCGAAGGCCACGCCGAGTTGCCCCAGCAATTCGCGCCGGCGCGGACTGGCCGAGGCGAGAATCACGGGCGCGGGAGCGTTGCACGAGGCGGGAGCAGACATGGCGCCACGGCACCACCGCGAAGCGCGAGGCGCAAGCCCCGGAGTTGTCACGCCGCCAAAAGCCCTTCAACGTCCCGCTTTCCCATGCGCATCGGCCTCGCTCAGCTCAACACGACCGTCGGCGACCTCCCTGGCAATCGCCGCCTCATCCTCGACGCCTACCACGCCCTCGTCGCTCAGGGCGCGCAACTCGTCGTGTTCCCCGAGCTCGTCGTCTGCGGCTACCCGCCGCGCGATCTGCTGTTCAAACGCCGTTTCGTCGACGACACCCGCGCCTGCCTCGCCGAAATCGCCGCCGCCACCGGAGAGGTCCCGGCCATCCTCGGCACCGTCGAGCCCAATGCCAGCAACCTCGGCCGCCCCTTTTTCAACGCCGCCGCCTTCTGCCACCACGGCAAGGTCGTCGCCGTCGCCCACAAATGCCTCCTCCCCAGCTACGACGTCTTCGACGAGGACCGCTACTTCGAACCCGCCGCCGCCCCCACCATCGTCAAAATCGACGGCCTGCGCCTCGGACTGACCATCTGTGAAGACGTGTGGACGAGCACCGCCGACGGCGAACGCCGCCTCTACCGCCAGCTCGATCCCATCCAGCACCTCGCCGCCCGCGGCTGCGACCTCATGGTCAACCTCTCCGCCAGCCCCTGGCACCACGGCAAACGCCGCATCCGAGAACGCGTCGTCACCGACACCGCCCGCGCCCTCGCCTGCCCCGTCGTCTATTGCAACGCCGTCGGCGGAAACGACGAGATCATCTTCGACGGCCGCTCCCTCGTCACCGATGCGCAGGGCCGCCTGCTCGCCGAGCTCCCCGCCTTCCGCCCCTGCACCGAAATCGTCGAGGTCGAG
>MWDT01000294.1 GCA_002070825.1 Verrucomicrobia bacterium ADurb.Bin122 | reverse complement strand
ATTACGAGGCGATGCTCCACCTCGCTTGCGCCACCATCGTCGCAGGTCAAACGGGATTATTCGGATAGGCTCTTAGTTGAAGAAGTCGCGGTGATCGTCTTTGTCGGCCTTCGATTTGCTGGAGCGCGCAGGGGTGGGCTGTTTCTCGGCGGGCTTTTTGTGAGCCGGAGGCGGCTCGGCATGGTGCGTCGGGGCGGCCGCGACCGGGCTCTTGTGGTGAGCGCCACCGACGAGGGCAGCGAGTTCGTTGACGGTCTCGGAGAGGGCGAGGGCCTGGGCGTTGAGCTCCTCCGCGGCGCTGGCGCTTTCTTCGGCGCTGGCGGCATTGGCTTGGGTGAGCTGATCCATCTGGGTGACGGCGGTGTTGATCTGCCCGAGGCCCTGAGTCTGTTCCTGGGCACTGACGGCAGAGTCGGCGGTGATCTTGCCGACGTCGTGGACCTTGGCGACGATGTCTTCGAGGCTCTTGGCGAGCTTGGCGTTGATCTGGACGCCGCGTTGGCTCTTGGAGACGGAGTCGGCGATTTTGTCGGCGGTCTCCCTGGCGGATTGGGCGGCGCGCTGGGCGAGGTTGCGGACCTCGTCGGCGACGACGGCAAAGCCAGCGCCGGCCTCGCCTGCGCGGGCGGCTTCGACGGCGGCGTTGAGGGCGAGGATATTGGTTTGGAAGGCGATCTCGTCGATGGTCTTGATGATTTTGGCGATGCTGTCGCTGGCCGCGTTGATGTCGGCCATGGCCTGGCTCATCTCGCGCATGTCAGAGGCGCCGGCATTGGCGGCGGCCTGGGTTTCGTCGAGGAGGTTTTTTGCCTTTTGAGCGCCTTCGAGGCTGTTCTTGGAGAGGGAGGCGATCTCTTCGAGGGAGGCGGAGGTTTCTTCGAGGGAGGCGGCCTGCTCAGTGGCGCCTTGGGCGAGGGTCTGGCTGGATTTGGAGACCTGGTCGGCGGCGGAGGTGAGTTGAGTGGTGGTGGAGGCGAGCGCGTCGGTGACGTTGCGGAGTGCGGTGTTGGTGCTGCGGGTGATGGCGATGCCGATGGCGAGGCCGAGCAGGATCGAGACGCCGCTGCCGATCAGGAGGATCACGGTGGTGTTTTGCAGGGAGGTGGCGCCGTTCTTGGCGTAGTTCTCAATGGTGTCGGAGGCATTGGCTTCGACGGCTTGGACCTCTGCGACAAACGCGGCATAGGTGGTGGCGCGCTCGGCGCGGGAGGCGAGTTTGTCGAGTACCTGTTGGTTGAGGATGAGGGTGCCGCGTTCGTAGGCCTGGACGGCCTCGATCGCCTGGCGGACGAGGCGGGTCGTCTCCGCGTCCGTGGTCACCGCGAGGATGGATTCGAGGCGGGTTTGGGCTTCGAGGGCTCGTTTATTGGCGAGGAGGGCGGCTTCGGCATCGTCGGTGGCCATCGCGCGCCAGCAGGCCATGCGCATCTCGGCGGTGATGCGGAAAATATCGCCGACGGTTTTGAGCTGCTGGGCGTAGAGGATCAGCTCCTGTGACTTGAGGTTTTGTGCGGCGCCATTCTGGGTGCTGACGAGGAGGCCGTTTTCGAGGGCCGAGAGGGCGTCGAAAAGTTTGCCTCCCGCGGGGACGAGGTCGGTCCAGGCTGCTTGAAAGGAGTTGGTGGCTGCGGCGTTGGCGGCGATGCTTTTGGCGTACCGCTGGTAGGTGGGGAGGATTTTTGCGAGGCCTTCGCTGAGTTGCACCAACTCGGGGCGTGCGGCGCTAAAGTCGGTGGTTTGTCGGAGTGCGGTTTCGAGCCGTGCCTGATCGGAGGTGACTTTTTTCCAGGAAGTCTCGTCGGACTTGATGTCGTAGCCGCGCATGGCGATGGCGAGGTCGCTGGCGGAGCTGAGGAGTGCCGCGGCGTGCTGGCCTTGTTGCACATACAGTTCGCTGAGCCGGGTGGATTGGCCGGCGGCGGTGTTCATTTTGAGCGAGGCGAACAGGCCGAGTGCGGCGAGTGCGAGGCACAGGAGGGCAAAGCCCGACCCGATGCGGGCTTTGAGAGACCATTTTTTCATGTGGAACGATTCGTTGTCGATTGGTGTGTCGTGGCTGCGTGCCTGCGTAGGGACGCAGGTAGTGGCACGCGCGATTTGCGCGGGAACCATGGACGCCAATCGGAGGAGCCCCGTATCGCTTGAGCCCCGAAATCTGCCGGACGTGTCGGTGTAACCCTTACAAGGGTGCCTCAGGGGTCGACGATGCCGTTACGGATGGCATAGCGGGTGAGCTCGGCGACGGAGGTGAGTTTCAGCTTTTGCATGAGGCGGCGGCGGAAGGTTTCGGCGGTTTTCACCTGGATGCCCATTTGATCGGCGACCTCCTTGGTGCGCAGGCCGAGGGCGAGGCCGCGGAGCATCTCGCGCTCGCGTGGGGATAGGATGGATAGGGAGGTGTCGCCGGGCTCGTTGCGGAGTTTCCGCAAGGCGATGGCGGCGACCTCGGGGCTGAGGAATGCGTGGCCTAGCCTGAGGGCATCGAGCGCGCGCTGCATTTCGGAGAGAGGGGCCGATTTGATCACGTAGCCGTGGACGCCGGCCTCAAAGGCCTGGGTGATGGTGCCGGCGGTGGCATCGGATGAGAGGACGAGGATGCGGGTTTGCGGGAACCGGGGGAGGAGCTCGCGGACGAGCAGGAGGCCGTTGCCATCGGGCAGGTGGAGGTCGAGCACGATGAGCTGGGGCTGCTGTGCGAGCCATTGTGCGCGTGCGGAGTCCAGGTCCTCGGCCTCACCGATGATCGCGAGGAGAGGATTTTGTTGGATGAGTTGTCGCAGACCGCTGCGCAGGAGCGGGTGGTCTTCGACGAGTAAGAGGGATGCGTGTTTCATCCGGAAAGGCGCATGGAAACGAGAGGGGCTTGGCGTGCGAGGGAGGGGGAATGTGGACATCCGCGCCTGCGTGGGAGCTGGCCCTTATGGGAGACTGTATCGAAGATGGATGCGTGCGAGGTTGCCGGTCGGGTCATGGATTAACGGAGGCGGGGGCGAGGGGAATGCCGACGGTAAAGGTGCTGCCGACGCCGGGAGTGCTGGCGACATCGATCCAGCCGTGATGTGCGGCGATGGCGTTGTGGACCGTGGCGAGGCCGAGCCCGGTGCCGCGCTGTGGACCTTTGGTCGTGAAGAATGGCTCGAAGATGTGCTGGAGTGTGCTCGGCGGCATGCCGCACCCGGTGTCGGCGACGGAGAGACAGGCCCATGCGCCGGTGCGGGGTTGCGGGGGGATGCCGTGGGGCTCGCCGGTGATCTGGAGTCGGAAGGTGCGGACGGTGAGGGTGCCGCCCTCGGCCATGGAATCGCGGGCGTTGATGCAAAGGTTCATCACGATCTGCTCGATCATGACGAGGTCGGCGACGATGGGTAGTGGGGTGGCTTCCGTGGAGAGGGCCAGGCGGATGCGGCTGCCGAGGAG
>MWDT01000293.1 GCA_002070825.1 Verrucomicrobia bacterium ADurb.Bin122 | reverse complement strand
GCGACGGCGTAGCGGAGTTGGTACAATTCCATAGTTAAAAGCTATGGTTTCGATAGAAAACAAATATTTCCCCTATTGGCAATGAGGGAGTATGATGGCGGCGTTCCCAGAACTGGGGACATTAAAACATATGAAAACCGAGGCACTCACCTATACGCTCATCGCAAGCGGTTTCGCTGGCATGGGTTGGCTGCTGACAAACGTTCGTGTGGACCTTTCGTTCACCACGGCGTTTGCCTGGGCCGCGGTTGTGGGTCTGCTCACCATGCTTCCGATCTCGTATCGGGGCCTGGCTAAGCGGATGCTCGGCCGGTAAGTAATAACTAGACAATAACTCGGGCCGGGGCTGCAAAGCCCCGGCCCTCTTAATTTATGGGGTCGGGGATGCGGCGGAAGAAGCCGCGATCGCTGTTCTCCGGTATATGCAAAAAAGCGGCGCCTTGGGGGCGCCGCGGAGTGGACGGGTTGCGCGGGAGTTAGGCTGCAGCGGCGTCCAAAGGGGCGCGTTTGACGAAAATCCCGGTGATCAGGCTGGCGAGTAGGCCCATGAGAAGGCTGCCAAACAGGCTCATCGAGGCGATGATCCAAGGCTTTAGGAAAACTGCGGAGATCTCGACGATCTTGTCGATCTGGTCGGCGGGGATGTTGCCTTTTGCCTCCAGCTGGGTGCGCGTCATCTGGATCGCGTATTGCGCATACTCCGGGTTGATGAAGGTGAAGTGGAAGAAGCTGTAGAGCGCGCTGAAAAGCCCGGCGAAGAGGGTGATCATGAGGCCGGTGCCCAGCGCGCGCGGGTAGGAGAGCCCTTGATCGCCTCGGGCATCGCGGACTTCCCGCATGCCCAGCAGGATGAATAGCAGGAACATCGCGATGCCGACCCACTGGAAGTTTTGCCCGCTGGCGAGCTTCTCGGTCTGGTAGCCGGTAAAATAGAGCCCGAGGTTGAGCAGGGCGGTGACGATGGCGCTGTACGCACCGTAGGTCAGGTAGGTTTTCATGAGAGGTGGCAACACGTTGGAGGGTTTCGCCGCCTCAGGCAATCGCGGCGCTCAGCGATTGTCTCCATCGAGCAGTCGGCCCAAGCCCCCGAGCACGGAGCCTTCCTCGCGTCCGCCACGGCCCGTCTTTGGGGCGGCGGCGACGATGCGTCCGGCCAGTCGGGAGAAGGGTAGCGATTGCAGCCAGACGCGACCCGGGCCGCGCAACGTGGCGAAAAACAGGCCCTCGCCGCCGAAAAGGGCGGTTTTTACGCTGCCGACAAACTGGATGTCGAACTGGACGCTCGGTTGAAACGCGACGACGCAGCCCGTGTCGACGCGCAGCGTTTCGCCGGGGGCGAGCGTGCGTTCGTAGAGCGTGCCGCCGGCGTGCATGAAGGCCCAGCCGTCGCCCTGGAGGCGTTGTAGGATGAAGCCTTCGCCGCCAAACAGTCCGGCGCCGAAGCGTTTTTGAAACGCGATCCCGAGGCTCACGCCTTTGGCCGCGCAGAGAAACGAGTCCTTTTGTGCGAGCAGCTCTCCGCCGAGCTCGGCCAGATGCACGGGCACGATCTTCCCTGGGTAGGGTGCACCGAACGCCAGCCGGCGTTTCCCGGCGTCGCGATTCTGGAAGACCGTCATGAAGAGCGATTCGCCGGTGAGCAGGCGTTTGCCGGCGCCGAGCAGCGCGCCCATGAACCCGGCGTTTTGCGACGAGCCGTCGCCGAAGATCGTCTCCATCGCGATCCCGTCGTCCATGAACATCATGCCACCGGCCTCGGCCACGACGGCCTCCTGCGGGTCGAGTTCGACTTCGACGAATTGCAGGTCGTCGCCGTGGATTTTGTAATCGATTTCGTGCATCGCGTTCATGGGCAAAAGTGCGTGGGGCTGGCGCGGGGGCGTCAATTGCGCGGGCATTCCAAGTTTGCGGGATTATTCCATCCCGGGAAGCGCGGCGGCCCCGTAGGATTCGCGGGCGAAAAGCGCCAGCCAGAGGACGATGGCGGCGACGAGAAACGGCAGTGCGAAGGTGCCGAGGAAGGCCGCGAGCGAAAGCCCGGCGGCAAATGTGATCCATGAGCTGGTTTTCATAGGCGTTTGCCTCCTAAAAACCCGGCTCGGATCGAAAAGTTACAGCGCACTCTCCCGCAGTTTGGCCAACACGCTCTGCTGCCGCGCGTAGTACCAGGCGAGTCCGCCTTGGTAGGCGAGCGAGAGCGTGGCCAGCAGCAGATAGGTGAGGCGGTGCGCAAATTCGAGCGCGGGCGCGAGGTCGTCCATCGTCAGAAACGCCTCTTCGAGCCGCTCCCGTACGAATGGCTCCACGAGCGCGGAGATCAGCTGCGGATCGTAGTGCGTGTACCGCCACGCGGCGTAGAGCCACACCAGCCCGAGCAAAAACAGCTGGCTGGCGACGAGCCAGCGCAGGCTGCGCGGCTGGTGCGCTTTCAACAGTGTGCCGCCTCGCCACTCGCTCGCGCCGGCTCCGACTGCCCCGAAGCAGATCGCGGCGCCGGCCCAGTCGCGCATCGCGAGGGAAACCGTCGCAAAGCACCCGGCCACGGCGAGCACCGTCAACCCGTCGAAACGCGCGAGTTTGCCCACCCTGTCGAGGGCGGTCGCGGGCAACAGCGGCGGGGGCGTCGGCGTCATGGCGCCAAATCAATGCGGAAGCGCCCCGAGAAATCCATCTGGATTCTTGGCCGCGCAATGGGTCTCATGGTCGCGTGCCGTCCTCGCCAAACCCGTTTCGCTTCCGTCTGGATTTCCCGCCCGAGCTGCCGATCAGCAGCCGGGCCGAGGAGATCGTGGCCGCGATCCAGCAAAACCAGGTGGTGATCCTGGCCGGCGAGACGGGCTCCGGCAAAACCACGCAGATTCCGAAAATGTGTCTCGCGGCGGGCGGCGGCCAGCGCGGACGCATCGCCTGCACGCAGCCGCGCCGCGTGGCCGCGCTCTCGATCTCGCGACGCGTGGCCGAGGAGCTCGGCGTCGAGTGGGGCCGCGAGGTCGGCTGCAAGGTCCGTTTCAGCGACCAGACCTCCGCCGACACGCGCATCAAGTTTCTCACCGACGGCATGCTGCTCGCCGAGGTGCAGGGCGACCCGCAGCTGCGCGGCTACGACACCATCATCCTCGACGAGGCCCACGAACGCTCGCTCAACATCGACTTCCTGCTCGGCCATCTGCGCAACCTGCGCTTCGTGCGGCCCGAGCTGAAAATCATCGTCACCTCCGCGACGATCGACACGCAGGCCTTCAGCGAGGCCTTCGACGGCGCGCCCGTCATCCAGGTCTCCGGGCGCACGTACCCGGTTGAGACGATCTACTCGCCGCTCGACGAGATGGGCAACGACGCCGCCAGCGACGACGAGCCCGACGCGCGCGCCGAGGCGCTGCACTACGTCGACGGCGCGGTCGAGGCCGTGCTCCGCGTGCTCGA
>MWDT01000292.1 GCA_002070825.1 Verrucomicrobia bacterium ADurb.Bin122 | reverse complement strand
GCGGGATCGTTCGTGGTTCTGCTCTTAACCATCCCCGCTGTCCAACTTTCGGGGGCCACCTCACCGCCACCGATCTGACCAAGACCACCGACGAGATTAATCTCGATTGTATCAACAGCAATGGCGGCCCGACCGACACCTGCCGGCTGCTCAAAAATTCGGCGGCCTTCGATCACGGCGATCCCGAGCCCGCCTACAAGTTAGACCAGCGCGGCATGCGCCGCCCCTACCGGACTCGAGCCGACATCGGCGCCTACGAAGATGACACTCCGGCGACGACGCTCCCGGCGGTGTCGCTCGTCTCGACCGCCGCCACGCCCGCACAAGCCCGGTCCGGCGACACGCTCACGCTGACGTTTACCGCCTCCGCCGAAATCAAACCGCCCACCGTGATCCTCGCGGGGCAAACGGCGAGCGTCACGGGAAGTAAAACCACCTGGAGCGCCACCGTCCCCGTAGGCGCAGGCACGCCGGAGGGCGCCGTCACCTTCTCCATTAGTTTCTCCGATCGCATGGGCCATGCAGGCGCCCCCGTCACCAGCACCACGGACGGGAGTCGCGTGACGATCGAAGCAAGCCCGACCAACCGCCGCTGAAGTGAAACCAGAAGCGAAAGGCGCACGCCTTCCGCTACCCGGACCACCAACGGCGCTCTCAGCCGGGCGAACGCGCGTTGCCTGCCGTAGCGGAGGCTTTTCTTGCAAACAACTCCACAGCCCCCCGGAAGCGTGCAAGCGGGTAGCCAACGGCTAACGCAACAGTGAACGAGTCGTATCGCCCTCAGCAGGTAGGGGCCTCCCCCCTTGACTCAGATTGAACACTCATCGACCTTCCGAGCCATGCCCGTACGCAAGCAAGCACACACAGCCAAAGCAGCCCCATCAAAAGGAGCCGTCCTTGCGTCAAAATACCGGGCTCGTGCCAACCGCCTTTCGGATGAAGAACGCCTTAACCTTCGCGCAAACGCGATGAGCCTCATCTACGGGAATCAAAGTGGCAATGCGGCCCACACTCGTAGCCGTTGATACCAACTTCCTGCTCGATCTCGCCGTCCCGAAGGACAAGGCGAACGATGCAGTAGCGCTATTCCGCCGCCGGGTCATTGGAGTCGAATTCATCGTCCTGCCCACGGTGCTGGATGAGCTGGCGTATATCGCCCAAGATGGCGACACGGCTGCGGATCGCAGCCTGGCGCAAACAGCCCTCCAGAAACTGGTGCGCGTCTGGAAATTTCGCCCGCTCGATTTCATCCCAGTCGGGCACGGCATCACGGAATCGATCGCCCGAAAGCTGAGAGGCTCAGGCTTGATCCCGGAAAACGAAGTCAACGATTCGCTCATCCTCGCCGAGGCCGCGCTGGCCAACTGCGCAATCTTGCTCACGTCAGACGAACATCTGCGCGGTGCGGATCCTACGCTCCTTAGCATCGCGTTAAAATCGAGCGATGTCGGCGTGGTGGTGGTGCGCACGCCCGCAGAACTCGTGAAGCAGTTTTCAGGCAGATAAGCCTCACGAGGCGCAGCGATTCTCATCGTGCTCGCTACCCGTAGCGGAGGCCGTGAGGCCTTCGCCATGTTTTCGGGAGCAAAAAAAGCGGCGCGGGGTGAACCGCGCCTCCTGGGTGGAAACGTTGAGAAGCGACGGCTCGTTTAGCCGAGGATGGCGACGATCTTGGCGCCCTTCTTCAGCTTGGCGGCGGGGATCAGGTTGCCCTTGATCTCGACGCCATCGACGGTGAGCGACTTCACGCCGCGGCTCACGCCGGACGGATTCTGCACCTCGATGTCGAGCGCCTTGCCGCGGAAGGTGCGCTTGGCCGTGAAGCCCGGCCAGGTGGTCGGGATGCACGGATCGATGCGCAGGCCGCCGAGCTCGGGCCGGATGCCGAGGATGTACTGCGTGGCGGTGTAGTGCGACCACGAGGCGGTGCCCGAAAGCCACGGCACGCGGGACTTGCCGTACTTCTTGGAAGCCGGCGCGTGCGTGCTCTGGCAGTGGACGTACGGCTCGATCTCGCGGACCTCCGCCTGATCGTTTTGCGCGGACGGCATGAAGGAGCGGTAGTAGCGGTAGGCCGCGTCGCCGTTGCCGCGGGCGATTTCCGCGAGCACCACCCAGCTCTGGGTGTGCGAGAAGATGCCGCCGTTTTCCTTGTTGCCGGGGTTGAAGAGCACGGCGCGCATGACCTTCACGGGCGTCTTGTCGAAGGGCGGATTGCAGAGGGCGACGCCGTAGTCGGAGGCGAGGCGCGACTGGACGGCCGCGAGGGCCTTATCGGTCTGCTCGGGCGTGGCCGCACCGGAGAGGACGGCCCAGACCTGCGTGTTGACGTAGATCTGGCCTTCCTTGGCTTTCTTGGTGCCGAAGACGACGCCGTCTTCGCTGATGGCCCAGATGAACCAGCCGCCATCCCAGCAGACTTTGGCGATCTTCTTGTCGAGCTTGGCGAGCTCGGCGAGGGCCCACTTGGCCTCCTTGGGTTTGCCGAGCTGCGTGGCGATCTCGGCGTAGGTCTTGAGACCGAAGCGGAGCTGGAAGGTCACGAAGACCGACTCGCCCTTGTAGCCGAGCTTGAGGCAGTCGTTCCAGTCGGCGAGCAGGCCGCAGGGCAGACCGTGTTTGCCGGTGCGTTCGAGATTGAATTCGAGGGCGCGGCGCAGATGGCCGAAGACGGTGGCCTTGCCCTTGTCGGCATAGGGGACGACGAGGTCGTAGAACTTGGTGTCGCCGCTCTCGGCGACGTAGGCGGGCACGGAGTTGAAGAACCACTGGCAGTCGTCGGAGCGGTAGTGGCTCGCGGGCGTGGGCTTCATCTTGCCAGGCACGTGCGACCACGGGCGGACTTCGGGCTGGGCGCCGCCGGTGGAGTCCTGCGCGGAGAGCATGAGGATCATGCGCTCGCGCACGGCGTCGGGCATCATGTGGGTGACGCCGAGGAAATCCTGCACGGTGTCGCGGAAGCCGAAGCCGTCGCGCTGGTCGCCGGTATAGACGAGCGAGCAGGAGCGCGACCACTCGAAGGTCATGAGGGCGTTGTAGGCGCCCCAGACGTTGGTCATGTGGTCGAAGTCGGCGTCGGGCGTCTTGACCTGCATGACGTCGAGCAAGCCGTGCCAGTGCTTCTTGAGCTTGGCCAACTCGCGCTCGACGGCGGGGACGTTGGCAAATTTGGCGCGGATGGATTTCGCCTTCGCGCCCTTGCCGATGCCGAGGAGCACGATGACGTCGGTGGACTCGCCGGGCGCGAGCGTGAGATCGCTCTGGATGACGCCGCAGCCGTTGTCGGAGAAATGCTCGTGATTGCCGCAGGCGCCGCGCTCGACCGCCTCGGGGCGGTCATAGCTGCGGTACACGCCGAGGAATTTTTCGCGTTCGCAATCGAAGCCGGCGATGGTGCCGCCGACCTGCGTCATCCACCACCAGCGGGACTGGTCGTTG
>MWDT01000291.1 GCA_002070825.1 Verrucomicrobia bacterium ADurb.Bin122 | reverse complement strand
ATCGTGCTCATCAACGGGCGCGACGTGGATGTCGCCGCCGAAGGCAAACTCCTCGTCCTCGAAAACGTGGATCAACCCGGCATGGTCGGCACGATCGGCACCATCCTCGGCAAGGACAAGGTGAACATCGCCGACATGTCCCTCAGCCGCCTCTCCGCCGGCAGCACGGCCTACATGGTCGTGCGCGTCGACAGCGAGCCGAGCGAGACCGCCCGCAAGGAAATCAAGGGACACGCGGCCATCAAGATGGCCAAATTCGTCCAGCTCTAAGGCCGCATGTCACCGCTGCTCATTGCCGCCGGCATCGGCTATATCCTCGGCGCGCTCCCGTTTGGCTATGTCATAGCCCGGGCGCACGGCGTGAATATTTTCGAAGTCGGCAGCAAAAACCCGGGCGCGACCAACGTCCTGCGCGTCCTCGGTAAAGGCCCGGGCTATCTGGCCTTTGCCCTGGATGCGGTCAAAGGCATCCTCGCGACTGGCTGGCCACTGTGGTTCATCGCACCGGAGTCAATCACCTCAGCCCAGATTGTCGGGCTGGTTGCGGCGATTATCGGCCACAGTTTCTCCTGCTTCACCCGATTCAAGGGCGGCAAGGGTGTGGCCACGGTCGCCGGAGCGTTTCTCGTCATGTCGCCCTGGGCGGTCCTCGTCGGATTTCTCTGCTGGGTAGCCACTTTTTACACGACCCGCTATGTCTCCCTCGCCTCGATCGTCGCGGCGATCGCGCTGCCCGTCTCGTCAGCCCTGCTCCATCAGCCCTGGCCCGTCATCGCGATGATCAGCATGATTGCCGTGTTCGTCATCTACCGCCACAGGGGAAACATCGTCCGCCTGTGTAAGGGCACCGAAAACAAGTTTGTCCGGAAAAACGCCGAGGCAAAATGATCCCTGACTACGTGCCCGTAAAACCCGTGCTTTAACCAAGCTCACGCTTGCGCCCACCCGACCACACCTACTAACCCATCTCAAACCCATGGCCCTTATCGTCCAAAAATACGGCGGCACCTCCGTCGGTGACGTCGAGCGAATCAAAAAAGTCGCCGAGCGCATCAAGTCCATCCGAGATGATGGCAACCAGCTGGTCGTCATCGTCTCGGCCCGCTCCGGCGTGACCAACGAGCTCATCGCGCGCGCCAAGGCAATCAGCGCCGACCCGAGCGAACGCGAGATGGACCAACTGCTGTCCATCGGTGAGCAGGAAACCATCGCCTTCACGGCCATGGCGCTGCACGCCGTCGGCGTCCCCGCAATCTCTTACACTGGCGCGCAAGCCGGCATCGTCACCGACAAAGCCTACACGAAAGCGCGCATCCAATCGATCGACGCCGCTGCCATGAAGGCCGACCTCGCCAAGGGCAACGTCATCATCGTCGCCGGATTCCAGGGCATCGACAGCGACGGGCAAACGACGACCCTCGGCCGCGGCGGCTCCGACCTGAGCGCCATCGCCATCGCCGGCGCCATCAAGGCCGACAAGTGCGAAATCTACACCGACGTCGATGGCGTTTACACCGCCGACCCCCGCGTCGTGAAAAACGCCCGCAAGATCGACGAAATCTCCTACGACGAGATGCTCGAGCTGGCCTCCTCCGGCTCGAAGGTCATGCAGTCCCGCTCCGTCGAGTTCGCCAAAAAATACGATATCCAATTCGAAGTTCGTTCCTCCTTTAACCACAACCCAGGTACCCTCGTGAAAGAAGAAGCCGCCTCCATGGAAAAAGTCGTCGTTCGCGGTGTCGCCGTCGACAAGAACCAGGCAAAACTCATCATCCATAACCTGACCGACAAGCCCGGCACGGCCGCCAAGGTTTTCCGCGCCCTCGCCGACGCCAACATCGTCGTCGATATGATCGTGCAAAACGTCGGTCACAACGGCGTCGCAAACCTCACGTTCACCGTCCCCTCGATTGAGGTCAACAAGGCCAAGCAGGCCCTCGCGCCCGTCATCAACGAAGTCGGCGCCAAGCTCTCCGCACAGGAAGAGTTCGCCAAGCTCTCCGTCGTCGGCGTCGGCATGAAGACCCACAGCGGCGTCGCCGCCACGCTCTTCAAGACGCTCGCGGATGTCGGCGTGAACATCGATCTCATCAGCACGTCGGAAATCCGCATCACGGTCGCCATCGACCAGGCGAAGGCCGACGATGCCGCCCGCGCCATCCACACCGCCTTCGGCCTCGACAAGGCATAAGGCACGGCTCCACTCCATTCTCGAACTGAATCGACACGGGCCCAACCGCCCGTGTCTTTTTTCGCCATGCGATTCCTCTCTTCCCGCGGCCAAACTCCAGTACTCGGATTCTCCGATGCCGTCGCCACCGGCCTCGCCCCCGACGGCGGGCTATACCTCCCCGAGACGTTGCCCAATCTCAGTGGGGAGCTCGCCCGTTTCGAGAAACTGAGCTACGCGGAGCTCTGCTTCGAGTTCTTCAAACACTTCGCGACGGACATCCCGCAAGAAACGCTGCGCGCCATCATCGCCCAGTCGTACACGAAGTTCTCACACCCGGACATCGCACCGCTCGTCCAGCTCGACGCGCGCACCTACGTGCTGGAGCTCTTCCACGGACCGACTCTCGCGTTCAAGGATTTCGCCCTCCAGCTGCTCGGCAACCTGTACGAGCACCAGTGCAAGGTCCGCCACGAGACGATCAACGTCCTCGGCGCGACCTCTGGCGACACCGGCTCGGCCGCCATCCACGGACTGCTCGGCAAACCCGGCACCGCCATTTTCATCCTTTATCCCGACGGCCGCACCTCTCCGCTCCAAGAGCGCCAGATGGCCTGCACCGGCGCGGACAACGTCTTCGCGCTCTGCGTCGATGGCACGTTCGACGACGCACAAGCTGCGCTAAAAGACGTCTTCGGCGACCAATCCTTCCGCACGCGCCACCGCCTCTCTGCGGTCAACTCGATCAACCTCGCGCGCGGGCTGGCCCAATGCGTTTACTATCTCTCCGCCTGGCTCCGCCTGCCTGTCTCCGCACGCGGCAACGTCGAGTTCGTCGTGCCGACCGGTAATTTTGGCAACGTGCTCGCCGGCTGGATGCTCCAGAAAATGGGTGTGCCCATACGCGGCTTCAAAGTCGCCACCAACCAAAACGACATCCTCTACCGCCTCTTCACGACCGGCGAGTACAAGCTCGGCGCCGTCCACCCCAGCCTCGCGCCCTCGATGGACATCCAGGTGGCCTCGAACTTCGAACGGTTCATCTACTACACCGTCGGCCGCGACACTGCGCGCGTGCGCGAAGTCATGCGGACCTTTAGGCAAACTGGCGCCTATCGATTCGAGAATTTTGACCGCGACTCCTTCTCGGCCTCGCGCTGCGCCGATGCGGAGATTCCGGGGATCATCCAGCGCGTTTACCAGAAATATGGCTACGTGGCCGACCCGCACACCGCGTGCGGCTTCAAGGACCTGAATGCCGACCGCGT
>MWDT01000290.1 GCA_002070825.1 Verrucomicrobia bacterium ADurb.Bin122 | reverse complement strand
TTGAAACGCGCGCACTTTGTCGAGCGGCTCATTCATCGCGCTGATGAATAGCACCGGAATATCCCGAAGCCGCGGATTCTCCTTCAGGCGACGACAGACCTCGTAGCCGTTCATCTCGGGCATCGTGATATCCAACAAGATGAGGTCGGGCTGGCTGGCCTCCGCCGCCTGCAACGCCAGCACACCGCTGGGCACTGGGCGCACTCGATAGCCATGCTCCTTCAAGAGCCCCACCAGCAACTGCAGATTGGCAGGCGTATCATCGACCGCCAGGATGTTCGCAGGCGGCGGGGGCACGGGCTCGTTGGCACTCATCGGCGTTCCTCCTCGGTTGGTAAAAGCGACACAAGTCGTACGTAGTCGAAACGGTCGGCCTGCTGGCGCAGCGACTGGGCGAGGGCCGGATCAGTCGCCTCGATCTGAGCGATGAGGGCGAGCATCCGGTCGAGATCGGCTTCGCGCGCAGCCTGCCGCAATAGTCGCAACACCTCCGGCGATTGCTGCACGGCCGGATCGTGATTGCCCGGCACAGACTCGGTGCGCACCGCTGGCGAATCCCCGCGGTAGATATAGCGAACATCCAGCAGCAACCGGAGTACCTCCAGCAATTCCGATTCTCGGAATGGTTTCCCCAAAAAATCATCGGCGCCATCCGCCAAGACCTGCTGTCGGTTCTCATCGAACGCGCTCGCCGTCAGGACTACGATCTTCACACGGCGCGCCCCCTCCTCCGTCTGCCGGATGCGCTTGATGGCCTCCCACCCGTCGAGCTTCGGCATGCGCAAATCCATCAAGATTGCGTGCGGCTGCCAGCGCGCGTTTTCCGTGATCGCCTCCTCTCCATCGGCCGCCTCCAGCACCATGAATCCAATCGGCTCAAGCATCTTGCGCAGGAGCCGGCGGTTCTCTGCGATATCATCCACGATCAAAATACGGCGCTCCGGCTGCCCGTCGGCCAGCCGCGTAACCGCACGAAAATCCTTCCGCTTCTCGACCGGGACCGCCGCATCGTCACGCCCGAGCAATACCTGGACACGAAAGCGGCACCCCTGGCCTGGCACCGTCTCGACGGTGATATCGCCACCCATCATGCGGGCAAACTCGCGGCTGATCGCCAGCCCCAGTCCCGTGCCACCGCCGGCCTTGCGACCGGCCTCGGCCTGCTCGAAGTGTTGGAATAATTTCGGCAACTCGTCCGGCGAAATGCCCGGCCCAGTATCCTCCACATCGATGAGCACGCGCCAGGCATCGTGCCCCACGGCCTCCTTTCGCACCCGCAAAATCACGCCTCCACTGGCGGTAAACTTCACCGCGTTTCCGAGGAGGTTGATAAGAATCTGACGCAGCTTCGCAGCGTCGGCCACAACAGTCCCGGCAACCTGCGGCTCCAGCTCGACCTTCAAACCGAGGCCCTTGTTTGCCGCGCGCACCCGGAACATCGACTCCAAGTCTTTCACCAAGCCCCCAAGATCGAAGGGCGCCGGATTGAGTGTCACGCGCTGAGCCTCAATCTTCGAGACATCGAGGATGTCGTTGATCAAAGTCATCAGGTGCTCGCCACTGCGGTCGATCACGCCCAGGTATTCCCGCTGCTGGGCCGTCAACGTCGAATCCCGACGCAACAACTGGGTGAATCCGAGGATCGCATTCATCGGCGTGCGGATCTCATGGGACATGTTGGCGAGAAAAACGCTCTTCGCACGGTTGGCCGCCTCGGCCTGATCCTTGGCCGATTGGAGCCGGTTGGCCTGTTTGCGATCCGTGATATCGAGCAAGGTGACCACCGCGCCATTCTCCGGATGGCCAGGGTCCATCAGCGCCGCCTGCACCAGGAAATCGCGCAGACGTCCCTGCTTGTCCGTCGAGGTGACCTCCTCCGAACGCACGCGCACATCGCCCGGCGACAAGAGTGTGCGCCCCACCCGATCATAATCCTCCTGCCTATCGTACAGGATGCGTGCGTCCTGCCCCAGGAGCTGCTCCCGCGTAAACCCGAAATACGCCGCCATCTGTTCGTTGAGGTTCAGCAGCCGGCGGTTTTTCACAAACGCGATGCCCACCGGAGCCGCTTCGAACAAACTGCGCAACTCCGCCTCGCTCGCCCGCATCGATGCCTCCGCATGGACAATCTCGTCGTAGGCCGCCGCCAGCGAGGCCCGCTGAGTGTTGATCGCCGCCGCCAGCGCGTCGAACTCGTCGCCCGGGCTGCGCACCCGCGCCAGCCTCAACGGCGTCATCAGATCCGAAGATTCCTTCCGGCCGAAAAAGTCCGCCATGTCCGTGAGGTGGCGGGTCACCATACGCTCGAAAAGCCACAGCAACAGCAGCGCGACCGTGATGACCGTCAACGTCTGCACGAACGCCGTGCTCAGTACGCGATCGATGACGAGCGCCCATATTTCGTGCGAGCTCGCCTGCACGCGCAACTCGCCCAAAGACACCTGCCGGCCGCGATAGCTGCGCCGCAACGGCACAGTGCGCTCAATCGCCCCGTCCGCCACCAGCGCGCCACGCTGCACAAGTATGTTCCCGTCTTGGATGATCGCCGCATATTCGATCAGCGGAAAATTGAGGACGCCATCCATCTGGATCGCGAGCTGCTCCTGGTCGAAGCACCACAGGCTCTCGGCCAGCCCCTGCCCCGCGCTGCGCTCGATATGGTCCACGATCGATTGCAGCTCGGCACGCTGCCGGGAGTCTTCCCGCCAAGCCAGCCAGAGCGTTGTCAGCACGATCGCCGCAAGGCTTATCCAGCCGATTCGCAACGACAGCCGCCGAGAAAGCGGATTCTTAATTTTTCTGTGTGCTGATTTCATCGACGAGGGCGGTGGTTTGCGCGCGCAACCGCGCGTAGGTGCCATCCTGCTTCATGGCGCGAAGTGCATCGGCAAACTTTGGTACGAGCGCCGCATGCCGGGAGTTGAGATAAAGATAAAGCGGCAGGCTCTGCAGCGCCGGCTGGTGCACCACGACATCGTCGAGCCCGACACGCCGTGCCGCCACCACCCCCTGCCAGTGCTCGTACACCACCACCTCCACACGCCCGGCCTTCAGCATCCGGAAAAGCTGCAGTGGCTCGCGCACACGCACCACATCCGGCATGCCCGCCGTACGCGTCGCCGACGTCGCTCGTCCCAGCACCACCGCGACGGAAAGCGATCGCAGACTCTCCCACTCGGAAATCTTCAACTGAGGGTCCCGGGAAAACGCCACGTAGGTGATCTCGCCGACCGGCTCCGGCACCACGACCAACTCCGGATAACGTGCAGAGAAGCCCGCGATACGAGAATACACCCCATCCTCAACGCCTTGATTGGCGAGCACGAGTGTCCGCCCCGCCGGCAGGTGCACCCGGCGCATCGTCACGCCGACTCGCCGACACGCCTCTGCCACGACCCGATCATCAAATCCATCGAGCTGCGCGGTGGAGCGGGGCGCGTCAAA
>MWDT01000289.1 GCA_002070825.1 Verrucomicrobia bacterium ADurb.Bin122 | reverse complement strand
AATGCCGAGAAGAAAGCTGAGCTGCGCCAGCTCGTGCTTGATCGCGCCATCGGCAACCAGTGGCTCGTCGCGTCCGGTATCGCCGCCGGAGATCACCTCGTCGTCGAAGGGCTCCAGAAGGTTCGCCCCGGTATGGTCGTGCGCGAGGTGCCATTGGGGGCTGCCCCAGCCGCGCCTGCTGCCCAGCCCGCCGCCAAATAACGGAGCCACGTCATGCTTTCCCGCTTCTTTCTCAACCGCCCTGTTTTTGCCTGGGTCATTGCCATCATCCTGATGGCGGCCGGTGCGATGGCCATCTACGAGCTGCCGATTTCGCAGTACCCGCCGATCGCCCCGCCCTCGATCGCCATCACCGCCGTCTATCCCGGCGCCTCGGCTGAGACGGTCGAGAACAGCGTCACCCAGATCATCGAGCAAAAGATGACCGGGTTCGACAAACTCCTGTACCTCTCTGCCACCAGCGACTCCTCCGGTGCCGCCCGTCTCGAACTCACTTTCGCCCCCGGCACCGATCCCGACATGGCTTGGGCCCAGGTGCAGAACAAGCTTCAGTCCGCGATGTCGAGCCTGCCCGAGGTCGTGCAGAATTCTGGTGTCACGGTGAACAAGAGCACACGCAACTACCTCATTATCGCCGGACTCATCTCCGAGGACGGTAGCCTGAGCGGCGCCGACTTGCGCGACTACGCCAAGTCCAACCTTGAGAAGGTCGTCTCTCGCATTCCTGGAGTCGGTGAGGTCGAGGTCTTCGGCGGCCAGTACGCCATGCGCATCTGGGTCAATCCGGAGTTGCTCAACAAATACGGGCTCACCTTCACCGACGTCATCGCCGCGCTCAAGACCTACAACGTCGAGATCTCCGCCGGTCAGTTTGGCGGCGCCCCCGCCGTGCCTGGCCAGCGCATGAACGCTTCCATCGTCGTCCAGAGCATGCTGAAGACGCCCGATGAGTTTGCTTCCATTCCCCTGCGCTCCAATCCAGATGGCTCGGTTGTGCGCATTGCCGACATCGGTCGAGCCGAACTCGGCACCGAGAACTACGGCGTCGACGTCTACTACAACGGCATGCCCTCCACCGGCATCGCGATCCGCCAGGCCGCCGGCGCCAACGCCCTCGACACCGCCGACGCCGTCCGTGCCAAGATGAAGGAGCTGAGCGGCTTCTTCCCTCCGAGCATGAAGGTCGTCTATCCCTACGACACCACGCCCTTCGTGCGCGTCGCCATCAACGAGGTCGTCAAAACCCTCCTTGAGGCCATCGTCCTGGTGTTCCTCGTCATGTACCTGTTCATGGGGAACATTCGGGCGACGCTCATCCCCACCATCGCCGTGCCCGTGGTGCTTCTGGGTACCTTTGCGATCCTCAGTCTCTTCGGATTCTCGATCAATATGCTCACCATGTTCGCCATGGTGTTGGCGATCGGCTTGCTGGTCGACGACGCCATTGTCGTCGTCGAAAACGTCGAACGCATCATGAGCGAGGAGGGGCTCCCCCCGTACGAGGCGACTCGCAAGTCTATGGACCAGATTACGCCGGCGCTCATCGGCATCGGTCTGGTGCTCTCCGCGGTGTTTGGCCCGATGGCCTTTTTTGCTGGTTCGACGGGCATCATCTACCGCCAGTTCTCCATCACCATCGTCTCCGCCATGCTACTCTCCGTGGTTGTCGCGTTGGTGCTCACCCCAGTGCTGTGCGCCTCCTTGCTCAAACCCGTTCAAAAAGGCCACGAGGCTGCCGAGTCCGGCGCGAGGTGGTTGCGGCCATTCTTTCTCTGGTTTGACCACGCGTTTTTCCGCCTCCGCGATCGTTACATCGGCCTGGTCGGACATTCCCTGGCTCGCAAGGCCCGCTATTTCGCCGTCTTCCTTCTGATCGTCGTTGGCCTGGGTCTGCTCTTCAAACGCATGCCCACGGGCTTCCTCCCCGACGAGGATCAGGGCATGCTACTCTCGATGGTGATGCTCCCGCCCAACGCCACCCTCGAGCAGACCAAGGGCGCCCTCCACGACCTCCAGCAGCATTTTGAGCAGAATGAGCCCGACTCGGTCGAAGCCGTCTTCACTGTCTCAGGCATGGGCATGGCCGGCGCGGGACAAAACGTCGGCATGGCCTTCGCCAAACTCAAGGACTGGGACCTGCGCCCCGAGGCGCACCAGAAGGTCGGCCCCATCGCCCAACGCGCGATGATCAAGTTCTCCCAGTTGCGCAACGCGATGGTCTTCGTCTTCTCCCCGCCCGCCGTCATGGAGCTAGGCAGCGGCAAGGGCTTTGAACTGCAACTGCTCGACCGCGGTGGTATCGGCCACGCCAAGCTCATGGAAGCCCGCAATCAGCTCCTCGGTCTGGCCGCCCGCAGCCCCGTCCTCACGAAGGTCCGTCCCAACGGCCAGGAGGATGTGCCAGACTATCGTGTCGATGTCGACTGGACAAAGGCCGGGACTCTCGGTGTGCCGATCAACTCCATCCACAGCACGATCGCTTCAGCATTCGGCAGCTCCTATGTGAATGACTTCATGCACAACGGTCGCGTCAAACGCGTTTACGTCCAGGCCGACGCCCCCTACCGCATGTTGCCCAATGACCTTGAGCGCCTCCACCTCCGCAATGCCGAGGGCAAGATGGTCCCGTATTCTTCCTTTGCCTCCGGCTACTGGAGCTACGGATCCCCCCGCCTCGAACGCTTCAATGGCTTTCCCTCCATCAATATCACCGGTGAACAGGCTCCCGGCCACAGCTCCGGCGAGGCGATGCAGGAGATGGAGCGTCTCGTCGAGCAGCTCCCTGCGGGTATCGGCCACGATTGGACGGGACTATCCTACCAGGAGCGTCAGGCAGCCGGCCAGACCGGCCCCCTCTACGCCTTCTCTGTCTTCGTGATCTTCCTCTGCCTGGCCGCCCTCTACGAGAGTTGGCCTATCCCAGTGTCTGTACTTCTCACACTGCCCCTGGGCGCGATCGGCGGTGTCATTGCCTCCAGCCTCATGGGCAAGGCCAACGACATTTACTTCCAGATCGGTCTGCTGGCCACGCTCGGCCTCGCCACCAAGAACGCCATCCTCATCGTCCAGTTTGCCAAGGATCGCGTCGAGGAGGGCATGGACCTCATTCCGGCCACGCTCGAAGGCGCCAAACTTCGCCTCCGACCGATCGTGATGACCTCGCTCGCCTTCGGCTTCGGCGTGCTGCCGATGGCCACCGCCAACGGCGCCGGCGCCGGCGCCCAACAGGCCATCGGCGTTGCCGTCATCGGCGGCACCATCACCTCGACCATCCTCGTGACGACTTTCGCGCCGCTCTTCTACGTGCTGATCCAGAAAAGATTCGGGCGTCGAAAGCCGACGTCCGCGATCATGACCACAGCGACAACTTCCGGGCGCCAATCCAAATGAAACGCATCGCCTTTATTTTAGCAGGTGGGATCGCGCTGGGCATCACGGGATGCACGCTGGCGCC
>MWDT01000288.1 GCA_002070825.1 Verrucomicrobia bacterium ADurb.Bin122 | reverse complement strand
GGAGATCGAGCCGGAGGAATTGCAGGGGCACCGGTTCATCGGCTTCGACCCCGACATCCCGACGCGCAAGGCCGTCGACCACATCTTTCGGGAGCGGCACATCGACATCGATCCCGTGATGGAATTCGACAACATCGAGACGGTGAAGCGCGCCGTGGAGATCGACCACGGCATCGCGATTGTGCCCCAAGCGACCGTGATGCACGAGGGGCGCCAAGGGGCGCTCGCCATCGTGCCTTTCAAGAGCAAGGACTTCACGCGGCCGCTGGCGATTCTCCATCGGAAGGGCCGGGCGCTGACTCCGGCGATGAAGAAGTTCGTGGACACGCTCAGCATCGAGGCCTCGGTGATTTACCAGCAGACGGTCAACGCGCGCGTGGTGCCGCCGCCGCCCGAGGAGCCTGCGTCGCAGGCGTAGTCGGGGCGCCGTGGTGAGGGCAGGGCTTAGGATGGGTGCGAAAACCCTGATAAGCTTATCCTCAGCTTGTTGCGGAGCTGGCCGATAGATAACCCTTGCCGCGTGCTTTTCACGCCGGTCGCGCTGCGGCGCCGCCATTACCCATTTTTGCCGTATGAAAACCAACACCATCCCACACCCCCGTCCGGCGTGGCGCCCTCTGGTCGCCGCCACCGTGTTCGTGAGCGGCCTCGCGTCCGCCCTTTGGTCAGCTGACGCCGGCAGCAAGCCCGCCTGGCTCAGCGACCTTTCGGTCACCGCGGCACAATCGTACAACTCCAACGTGTACGGCGCCGAGGTCAGCGTGCCCGGCTTTGATCCGGTGGCCGACGTGGAATCCTGGGTCACGACCCTCAGCCCCAAGGTCACCTTTGACCTGAAGTCCGCCCTCGGGATCGGCGACGATGCCGCGATCAGTGCCTTCAAGGTCGGCTACGCTGGCGACTACGCCTTTTATTGGGACGACGATGCCGAGGACGAGAGCCACGAGCGCCACACGATCACCTTTGCGCTGAAGACGAAATCGGGCGCCTGGTCCACCACCTGGGACAACGCTTTCCTCTGGGTCGACGGCTCGGAGTCGACGCCACGATACCTGCGCAACAGCGCCTACGGCAACGCCATGGCACGCGAACGCCGCGAGCAGTTCCAGGATCGCGCCAAGTTTGGCATCCGCTACGACGACGAACAGTGGTTCCTGCGCGCCGTCGGCAACCTCCTCCATTACGATCTTCACACGGACCACCACGTGGCCACTGGCGCGTACCGTGGCTGGCAAAACTTCATCGACCGCCACGACGCCAACATCGGTCTGGATTTCGGCTACAAAGTGCAAAAGGACTGGGCGATGACCTTTGGCTATCGCTACGGCGGTCAGCACCAGGGCCGCATGGCATGGGATGCCCGCAGCAACAGCAGCACCTATCACCGCCTGCTCGTCGGAGTGGAGGGCAAGCTCGCTCCATGGCTCAAGGCCGACCTCACCATCGGTTCCGACTTCCGCCGCTACACGGCCGATGTTCGCGGAATCAACGAAAAGAACCACACGTGGCTCCACACGGAGGGCTCGCTCACCGCGGACCTTTCGAAGGAGGACAGCCTCAGCTTGACGCACAAGGTTTGGCACTGGGTCTCCAGCACCGGGCTCACCGCCTATCGTGACTCCACCTATCTGCTGACCTACCGGCACAAGTTCTCGTCGGCGTTTTCCGCCTCGGTGGGCGCCCGTGCCTCCGGCTCGGATTACGATGCGCCCGCCACGCGCAAGGACTGGCTCTTCGGTGGTTCGCTCGGCGTGAAGTACGACTTCTCGAAACAGCTCTCCCTCACGGCCGACTACGTGTATGTGGATACGCACAACCGGCTCGACGAAGTCATCTATCCCGACCGCGACTTCGATCAAAACCTGTTCACGGTGGCCGTGCGCTGGGCGCTCTGATCGTTTCTCGCGTCCGCTGCCTTCGTTTCACGCCGGGCTTTTTGCCCGGCGTTTTTTATTGGGCGCAAGTGGCGAGGCGGCACGGCGTTTTCCGTTTTTGTGGCCGGCGGCTCTTGAGAATCGCGCTCACCTGAGGGAGTTTTGGCCACGAGGGGAGGTTTTGCTTGAACCCCTCGCCTCTCCCTCGAAAACCTTATGATTATGTTGCACGATCTGATTATTGGCATGGCTGGCTCTGGTGGCGACGGCATCGTATCGGCAGGTGAGTCGTTGATTAGCGCCTCTGCCAAGGAGGGCTACTTCGCCATCCTGACCAAGAGTTTCGGCTCCCAGATTCGCGGTGGCGAGTCCTCCTGCCGGCTCCGTGTCGCCACGACCCCCGTGCTCAATCCTGGCGGTGCGCTGGATGTGGCCGTCGCCCTCAACTGGGAGGATTTCCTCCGCTTTGGCGGCGAGTTGCCCACGAATGAGAACACCATCGTGATCTACGAGGCCAAGACCAAGGTGGAGCCCGCGGCCGTCCCGCTGAAGACCCCGCCGGCCGTCGCCATCGCCGTGCCGATGGAGGAGATCGCCATGAAGGCCGCCGGCACCCAGCTCGCGAAAAACAATGTCGTGCTCGGCCTGCTCGCCGGATGGTTCGGCCTCGCGGAAAAAGCGATCATCGCGGGCATCCACAAGAAATTCGCGAAGAAGGGCGCCGAGGTGCTCGCCGGCAACGACCGCGCTTTTGCCGCCGGCATCGAGTACGCCAAGGCCAACCCGCTCCCCCAGGCCAAGCGCCTCGCCCCCGCTGCGCCCGCCTCTGAAATCATGCAGTATCTCCAGAAGGAGATCTGGAAGTACGGCGGCACCGTCCTCCAAGCCGAAGACGAGATCGCTGGCGTCGCCGCCGCGATCGGCGCCTCGTTCGGTGGCGCCAAAGCCATGACGGCCACCTCCGGCCCCGGCTTCTCCCTCAAGGCCGAAGCCCTCGGCCTGGCCAGCGTCGCCGAGCTCCCGCTGGTCTGTGTCAACGTCCAGCGCGGTGGCCCTTCCACGGGCATGCCCACCAAGCGTGAGCAGGCCGACCTCTTTGCCGCGGCCTTCTCGGCGCATGGCGACACGGTTCGCCCCATCCTCGCCCCTATGGGCGTGGCCGACACTTTTGAAATCACCGTCGAGGCGTTTAACATCGCCGAGCAGTTCCAGACCCCCGTCATCGTGCTCTCCGACCAGGAGCTCGCGCAGCGCAAGGAGATCGTGGACCGCGTCGACACCTCCAAGTTGAAACTCGTCGAGCGCCTCCGCCCGACTGCGCAGGAGCTGGAGAACTACACGCGATTCAAGCTCACCGAGTCCGGCGTCAGCCCGATCAGCCACCCCGGCATGAAGGGTGGCAACTATCTCGCCGCCGGCATCGAGCACAACGAGAAGGGCGCGCCCTCCGGCAGCGGAGAGATGCACGCCAAGATGAACGACAAGCGCCTGCACAAGCTCAACCCGCTCACGCAGCGCCGCGATCTCTTCATCATCGAAGGCGACGCCGATGCGCCGGTCGGATTGATCGCTTGGGGCAGCATCGCC
>MWDT01000287.1 GCA_002070825.1 Verrucomicrobia bacterium ADurb.Bin122 | reverse complement strand
CTGCCAGCGCACCGCGCAAAAACTGTCCGTGAGCGCATCGTGCAACGCCGACCCAAAATCGTAGGCGTGCCCGTCAAAACCCGCCTCCACCGTCGCGTAATCGATGCCCAGCATCACGGCGAACATCCGCCCGCGCAGTCCGTGGATGTGGACATCGACGACCGGCGAACCCGCAGCCAGATTCTTCTGACAGCCCGCGAGGCTGCGACTGTGATGCGCGCGACACGACTCCGGCCGGGCCTCGTAAATCGAGCAGGAGCCCTCGCGCAACAGCACGCACGGGCGAGGCGCCGCCCCGGCCGTCCGGTGCCCACGGGCCACAAATGCCGCGCGGTGCTCCGCCGCCCGGGCGATCACGGCGGCGAGCGCCTCTGGGGAAAAGCGGGCCTGCACATACTCCGCGGCGATCAACACCTCGTGCGCCTGCACGCCCACCTGCTCGTGGCAGCAGGTGCCGCAACCCGCCGCACACACGACCGAGCGCCGGGCCGTCAACGACGCGCCCGCATAGGCGCGATCAAAACCCGAGAGCGCCTCGCGAATCGCCCCCAACGATTCCGCCGACTGCCCGGCCTCGCGCAACCGCCGGCACAAGGCCTCCCCCGTTTGAAAAAACAAGTCCTCTTCCGCCGCTGAAAATCCGGTACCCATACGACACCGCAACCGATCCGGCTCCCGCCGTCACGACATTCCCGCCCGCGTGCGAAAAAGTACGCGAGCGGGGCGCCGGCCCGGCCGTCAATCCGTGTAGGAGCTGAGCCTGGGTGAGCGCAGATCGCCGTGGCGGATCAGCTCGGCATGCGGGAGGCCCGCCGCTTCGGCCTTTGTGGGCGGCACGTACTCAAAGCGGAACCAGATATTGGTGAAATCATCGACCTTGGAGAGCGAGGTGGGCACCGCCTCGCTATTTGAGTTTTCCTTGTGCAACACCCACCACTCGGGCGCCGTCAGATCGACGGCGATCTCGCGCACCTGACCGGGCTGCAACACCACGACATCGTCCGGCGACGCGGGCGGGACCGGCGTGCGTTCTCCCACCCAGTGGTCGTTGTCAAACCCCCACCGCCGCTCGCTCATCAGGCGCAGCGAACGCCCGCCCGGCCGGTCAACGATCGCGAGGGGCCGGTCACTGTGGTTTTTGAAACGCACCAGGGCCCCTGTCGGTTGCGGCCGTCGCGACGACTTCTCTTCCGAAGGCGGACGCACCCACGAAAATGTGAGCCCCAAAGGTGCCCACTGGTGCCCACGCACGACCGCGATGCCGCGCGGGCTGACGGCCACCTCCAGCTCCAACGGGACGCCGGCCTTGTCCTTGGCCATCGATTCTTCGAGCTGTTGCGCGCGGCGCTTCTCCATGAAAAGGGCCTCGATGCCATACCGCACGCGGATGAAGTCGGCCTCGACTAAGTCGACACGCCCGCGCACGAACAGCCCAGACTCGGGCCGCGACGCCGAGAGCGAGACCAGTTGCGCAGCGCCGCTGTCGTCGATCCGCAGACTCGCATACACGACCCGGTCGCGGAGGCTCTCGCGATAGCGCCACACATCGTCCCGTTCGGCGAACCACCCGGCGAGATCGTCACTGCAAAGCGCCTTGGGCACCTCGCTCAACCGGTGTGCCAGCCGCACGTAGGCGCCTCGCATGGGGTCGGTCGGATCGACGGGCTCGGCGTGGACGACGACGGTGCGCCCCGTGTGCAGCACCCATTCGCGCTCGCCCGCCATGAAAACAAGCAGGGCCACCTGTGCGATGGCCACGCACCAGAACCAACGCGCCTTCATCGGACACCTCCTTCGCTATCCAACGCTTCCAGTCTGAGTTTCCGATAGTAGAAACCCTCGGCAAACAGGATCGCTCCCAGCACGAGAAACGCCGTGCCGCGCGCCGCCAGATTTTCGAACAGGTCGAAGTAGCGGGCAAACACCAGCACCGCGAGCACGAGCGAGCCCAGAATCGTCGGCAGCAGGCGCCCCGACCGACACCCGCGCACCATCCACGCCGCGGCGACGCCGAGCACCACCAGGTTAAACGCATACGTGGCCAGCTCGTAGCTCTGCCACTGGTCGATCAGCGAGATCCCCAGGCTGTAGAAAATGGTGATCGGGCAGAGCCACTCCTCCAGCGCCACCTCGCGGGCATGCCCGCGCCAGCGATCTACGAGCAGCCAGCCCCAGCCGGCCAGCGCGCCGACTGGGAGCCCCCAGCGGTAGAGCCACGCGCCCCAGCCCGGATCCGGCGGCAGCGCCCATTGCAGGATATGCCTGGCCGGAAACTCGAAGGTCATGAGGTACGCGCAGATCATGAATCCCGCGTAACCGAAAAACACAGTCACCTTTCCAAACGCGCTCTCACGCCGCCCGGCCTCCATCAAGCGCCGTCCCGCAATCAACGCGACCGACAGCGCCAGTGCCGAGAAATAGACGCCCGACTCATCGCCCCAGAAGCCCGCGTGACTGAGGATCAGCACATAGAGCGACGCCAGCACCACCGACCACAGTACGGCGGAGCGTTTCCGCCACGCGAGCGCCCCCACGCCGAGCGCCACCAGCCACCAGGCCGAATCGATCGCGTTGTGAAAGCCAAACACCTCCGCACAGCCCCAGCAGGTCAACACGACGGCAGCCGCGATCGCCTGCGGCACCGAGTCCATCGCCCACGCCATCGCGAGCGCGCCCAGCCCCCAGTAGAGGAAGCCGTTGGGGTAATGCTCGTCGATGTTGTACACCTGCGCGACGAGCCAGATGCCCGCGCCGTAAAGCATCGTGCCGAGCAACGCCACCGCCTCGCCCACCAGCGGGCGCCAGCCATCGAGCTGGCGCAGCCGCGCCGCGCCCGCGTGCGCTCCGATCACGGAACCGAAGATCAACGCGAGTTTCCCGAAGCGCGGAATCGCGTCCCAGTTGTAGGCGAGCAGCAGGATCACGCCGAGACCGAGCACCACGGCGCCCAGCCCGGTGAAAAGCAAGAGGCCCCACGGCGTCCGGCTTTCCGGCTCCGCGTACAACGCGCGGATCTGGGCCGCCTGTTCGGCGGTGATGAGCCGGGCCTGCGCCCAGCGTTCCGTTTCGGAAAACAACCAACGTCGGTTCTGGCTCATGTGGGGTTGGGGTGGCGCGCCCATCAAACCGCGCGGCGCCACCGGCGCAAGCCGGCGATGGCAGGCCGTTTGTCAGACAAAACAGCAAAACGCCCGCCACAAACTGGCAGGCGACCCCGAAGTATCGTGCGGCGATGCACGCAGCGTGCGCGGCGCACGCAGTTATGAACAGATACTTTTCGATAAACCTAAGAACCAACCAACCGGCTACCAACGACCTGAAAAAGCCACTCCGCGCATTATGAACAGATATTTTCGAGATAAGCTCATCTGAAAACCGAGCTCATCGGCGGCGCGCGGCCGCAAAAAAACCGTCGCCGGTGAGGACGACGGTCGGAAGTGAGGCGAGGCCGTTTACGGCTGCATGACGG
>MWDT01000286.1 GCA_002070825.1 Verrucomicrobia bacterium ADurb.Bin122 | reverse complement strand
TTTTCCCGCCGAATCCCGCGAGCTCCGCCACCCGGCCCGCCTCGCACGCCACCTGAAGACCTGCGATGGAATCGATGCCCAGTTTCGCGTGCAGCGATTTGATCTTCTTCGGTCCGAGCCCGGGAATCTCCAGCATCTCGATCAAGCCAGGCGCGACGCTTGCCCGCAATTTCTCGAAAAACTCGAGGCGCCCGGTGGTGTGCAGTTCGTGGATCTTTTTCGCGAGCGCCTCGCCGATGCCGCGAACCTCTTCGAGTTCACCAGCCTCGATCAGCCGCTGGAGCTCGGCATCCTCCATGGTTTCCACGACACGGGCCCCTGCGGAGTACGCCCGGATCTTGAACGGGTTCTCCCCCTTCAGTTCCAGCAGCGTGGCGATCTGCCCGAGGACATCCGCGATCTCGTTTTTCGTCATGCGTGAAGCCTAGAACCGGGCACCAGTTTGGCCACCGCTAACCGGGAATTTCGCAACGCACCGCCTCTCACATCGGCTTTCCATTCATGCGTTTTCCTGTTCATTGAGCGCCATGTCCTTCGCCTACTCCCGCACAATCCACTTCGCAGACACCGACGCCGCCGGCGTAGTCTATTTTGCGCGCTATCTCTCCATCTGCCACGAGGCGTACGAAGAGGCACTCGCCGCCGCTGGCATCGACATCAAAAACTTTTTCTCGGCCACGGGCGTCATGATTCCGGTCTCGCGCAGCGAAACCAAGTATCTCCGCCCGCTCGTCGTCGGAGACAAGATTCTCGTCAACGCGCGCCCCGAGTTCATCACGGAAAACACCTACGCCGTACGCTACGAAATCGTGAAGCTGGGGAAGGTCGAGAAGCTGATCGCCGAAGCGCGCACCGAGCACGTCTGCATCGACGCCAAGACGCGCGAGCGCCAGCCGTTGCCGCACCATCTCGCGGCCTGGGTCAACCAGACGACGACGCAAGTGTGAGGCCGGCGCAGCCTCGGTTCACGCGTTCTGCCCAGCTGCCGCCAAGAGTCGTTTGCGCTGGGCCGCGTCGCGCTTCCGGTCCGTGCGCAACGCCAGCACGCGCACACCACGCTCAGGCAACGTTTCGATCAGCTCGGTGAACCGCGCCCAGCTTTCCACAGGGACAAACTCCACCCGATGCGCGGCACAAAGAGCCGCGAAATCGACGTCCTGCGGCGTCGCAAAATAACGCTCGAACGGCGGATCAAACTGCGCAACGGGCAAGTGCTCGAAAATACCACCGCCTCGGTTGTCGATCAGCACAATCGTGAGCGAGCCACGCAATGCCGGACGCAACAGCAGCCCGTTCGTATCGTGCAGGAACGAAAGGTCGCCCGTGAGCAACACCGTCGGCCGGCCTCCATGTGCCACGCCAAACGCCGTGGACAGCGTGCCATCGATGCCGTTGGCGCCACGGTTGAAATAGACATCCAGGCCGCGCGTCGTCGCCGGCCAGAAATATTCGAGGTCGCGCACCGGCATGCTGTTGGCCACGCACATCGCGGTACGCTCGGGCAGATGCTGCGCGAGCAACCACGCCGCCTTGGGCTCGACAAGTTCCGACTCCGCAGTCAGCGCGGCATCAATGCACTGGCGTGCACGCGACTCCGCATCCTGCCACTTGTCGCGATAAGCCGCATCGCCAGCGATGGAGCCTCGAATGGAGAGTGCCTCTACCGCAGCCGCCAAATGCCGAGTGCGACCATGCAGCGCATCGCGATTTCTGAATGTAGGCGCGACGAGCACGACCTCCGCATCGGACTGCTCGACCCAACTGCGGAGGGCCTTGCTAGTCGGCCAGCCGCCAAGACAAAGGATCCGCTCAGGCCGCAACGACGCTCCGAGTTCAGCATTGCGGAGGATCGCATCGTAGGCCGTCACGACAGAATTCACGCCGTCCTGTTTTCTTCTGGCGGGCGAAAGCGCATCGGCCAACACGGGCCATCCGAGTGATTTTGCCAGCTGTGCGACGGCTTCCGCGTAAGCGGCGGAGTCAGACACGGCATCGGGCCCGGCAATGATCACGCCACAAGTGGGCCACCCGGTTACGTCCAGCGATGCCGACGACGCCAGTAGGTCATGGGGAGGCGCTCCGAAAAACGCTTCGTCAAGGCCGCCCCGCAGCGATGCCACCGCAGCGTCTTCCACTGGCACGAGTGGATCGCGAAACGGGCAGTTGAGATGGACAGGCCCAGCCTGCAACGCGCACGCACGTGCGACGGCTTGCACCACGGTCTGCCTCAGATAACGCAAGCGCGGCAGCGTCGCCTCCGGCACGCAGAGCTCGTGGTAAAATGAAACGTAGCCGCCATAGAGTTTCTGCTGATCGATGGTCTGGCCAGAGCTGCACTCGCGCATCTCTGGCGGACGATCCGCCGTGAGAACAATCAACGGGACTCCGCTTTCCGAGGCTTCGACGATCGCAGGCAGATAATTGGCCGCCGCTGTGCCACTCGTGCAGACCAACGCGACCGGTTTTCTAGTGCGTTTCGCGATCCCCAATGCGAAGAAAGCCGCCGAACGCTCGTCCAGAACAGGGATCGCCTCCATCTGCGGGTGCCGAGCCAGCGCCATGGTTAGCGGAGTGGATCGGGATCCCGGAGAGGTAACCGCCACCGTCACGCCCTCACGTACCAATGTCTCCGCGAGCACGCTGCACCAGAGGGTGTTTGTGTTGCGAAAATCGAGCGAGGGAAACGGTGACATCGTCATGCATTGAGCATGCCTGAGAGGAAAATGCACCTGTGTTTTGACCAAAGAAAACCGCCCCGGCCACGCGGGAAGCGCAGCCGGGGCGGCCTAGCACATGTTCAGTCGCGCCGGGCGCGCTGAACGCTTTTCAATCCCTGTCAGGCGCCTTCGGAAGCATCGCCAGCCGGCCAGTACATCACCGAACCTTCGCCTGTATCGGTAACGACACAGCCGGCCCGCAACACTCCACGCTACACCGATCAGCCGTAGGAAGCAGCTGCCCGGTCGAGAAAGAACCCATCAGAAATTGGAAAGAACGAGGCTCCTGTCTTAGCTAATCAACTTCAGAGCCGTCTGAGCCGAACCGTTCGCCTGGGAGAGCATCGCGGTGCCAGATTGCACCAGGATGTTCCACCGGGCCAACTGCGTGGACTCTTCCGCCACATCGACATCAACGATGCGGCTGTTGGCGGCTTCGAGGTTAGCCTTGTTAGCCGTTAACAGTTCACTCGCGAACCCGAGGCGGCTTTGCTCGGCGCCATTAGCGGCACGCATCGTCGCCACGTTTTGAATGGCGTCGGTGATCGTGCTGAGTGTCAGGGTCGTGTTGCCAAGCGAGGTGATTCCGCTCGCGGTTACACTGCCAATGCCCGTAGCCGTGCTGGAGAGATCACGACCTGCCAGCGTCACTGCCGAGGAGGTGCTGTGGTCATCCGTCACTGCAACGCTCAAGCTGGCGGTGCTGAACAGGGTGACACCGTTGAACTTCTCCGAGGTGATCGCGGTCAGCTGCTTTTGCAGCGCCGTGAACTC
>MWDT01000285.1 GCA_002070825.1 Verrucomicrobia bacterium ADurb.Bin122 | reverse complement strand
TTCAGCTACGTTTTCCGGCTTCGGGAATCGATCGACGGCGGATGGCTCGATACGGCAGAGCGCGATCCACGGAGGACTTTTCTTGGGGCGCCTGCGTTTGTCTGTGTGCCCAACGGCCCTGCGCCATCCCTTTATCCGGGCTACTCGACGGTGTCGGCGCCCGATCGTCTGCTTGATCGCGTCCATGGCGCGACCGGGTGCTCGTACAATGAGGACGTGCCGGTGTTCGAATTACCGCGCGCACCGCTGCTCTCGATCGGACAATTGCAGCATCTGGGCGCCGCCGGCTTGCGCCCCTTTGCGGTGGGCAACTCGTGGGGCGGCGAGGAGGTAAACGGCGTTTTCGACCGCTTCTTCTTTTCGGGACTTTCTGGCAAGGCCGTGGCGCAGTGGGAGCCCGAGCTTGCACTGCCGGCCCCGCATCTGACGCTTCTGCGATCGCGGCCTTCGGGGGTGGCGACCACCCGCGCGGATATTCTGGCGGAGGACGGTGCGCCGTCCGGATGGTCGGCGCGTCATCTGTTGCAGACGGGGGCGTTTAATCTGAACTCCGTCAGCGCGGCGGCTTGGGCGGCGGTGTTGCGCGGCACGCGGCTCACTGCCACCCGGAGTTTCGCGTACCTCGATTCCGATGCGGCCAGTGGCACGGCCGACGATGCCGACGTGGAAACCCTCGCCCAGGCCGATGCACTCCTGTGTCGTTTTCCGCAATCGGCGGCCGAGACCTACAAGGCCGACGATCCCACGCCGCTTTCGACCTATGCAGCGACGCCGCGCGTGCCGCCGCTGGCGCCCGATACGATCTCGCAGGCACAGACCCATCTTTTTCGGCGTGGCGCGCGGCCGCTCTCCGCCGAGGAGACCGGGCGCCTGGCCATGGCGATTGTCGCGAGGGTGCGCGAGAAGCAGGCCACGACGGGACCGTTTCGCTCGCTGGCGGATTTCCTGGAGGTCCGGCCATCCTGGGCGGGGCGTAATGCGTTGGAGCAGGCCATCGCCGATGCCGGCCTCAACGAGTCGGTTGGGGAGTTCAGCTCCCAATGGGTTACCTCCGCCGATGTGATGACGGCGCTCGCGCCCGTGTTGTCGGCACGGTCCGACACCTTCCGGATTCGAGCCTATGGGGACGCCATCAATCCTGCCACGGGCGAGGTGACTGGCCGGGCGTGGTGCGAGGCCTGGGTCCAGCGGCTGCCGGAGCCGGTGGAGGCGGTTGATCCGGCGCAGCCCACCTTGAGCGAGTATATGTCTCCACCGGGCCGTCTCGGCCGCCGTTTTCGAATCCTTCATCACCGATGGCTAAACGAATCCGATATTTGATCACGTGGCTGCTGGGTTTGGGCGCCTGTTTTGCAGGGGGGCTTCCTGCGGAGCCGCAAGGGCCGCTCCGCTTCACGGTGTGGGCTTTTTCGCCTCCATCGCGTGCTCTGGCCGTGGACATGGGCGATGCCGGGCGCCTGCCGCTTCAGTTTCACCCGACCACGCGCTCGCCCGTGTACGAGTATGACGGCGTGGCCCGGCTCCGCTTCCTGGATGCCGGGACTGGCGAGGTGGTGGCCGAGGCGGACATCCCGGCGGAGTGGCGGCGCGTGCTCTTGATTTTCGCTCCGGCACAGAGCCGTGAGACGCGGTTGTCTTACCAGATTCTCGTCGTCGATGACTCGGCGGAGGCACTGCCGAAGGGCTCGCTCCGGGCACTCAACCGCTCCGGATGGACGCTTCGCGGTGCGGTCAACGGGCAGTCGCGCGAGTTTCCGCCGGGATTATCGCCGGCAATGCCGGCGTCTGGGGCCGTCGAGTTGCAGCTGCGTGCTGCGTTGCGCGGACGGTGGTGGACGAGCCATACCTCGCAGTTTGAGCTCGGCGCGGAGCAACGCGCATTGCTGGTGATTCTGCCGCCCTACTATCCGGGCTCGCCGGAAGTGCAGGTGCGCCGGCTCGTCGATTCGGTGCCGTAAACGCAAAAAAGCACCCGGCTTTCCCGGCGGTTCGAGACCGCCGCAAAGGCCGGGTGATATTGGAGAGGTCGCGTGTCCGCTCAGCGTTTTTTGCGCTTAGGTGCCGACTTCTTCGGACGATCGTCGTCGTCGTCCTCATCGTCGTCGGAGTCGCTTTCCTCGTCGGAATCCTCGTCGTCCTCATCGTCGTCGTCGCCCTCCGGCTTTTCGGAGTCGTCGTCGGAATCCTCGTCGTCCTCATCCCATTTCAGGGAGGAGTCGTTTTTGAGGGCTTCTTCCTCGTCCTCGTCGATGTCGGGCAGGTCGTCGTCGTCTTCGTCTTCGACGCTCTTGGAGGGGCGCTCCTCATCGTCGTCGGTTTCGTAGCCGGCAGGGACGTAGTCGAGGATGGCGCTGAGTTCTTCGAAGCAGTGGATGGCTTTGCCCTCCATGAAGCTGGCGTTTTGCTCCTCGCGGATTTCGTCCTCCACCTCGTCGACCGTGAGTTTGGTTTCGAAGTCGAAGAGGTCGTTGAGCATCTTCACGCGGCAGCGCGTGAGGTGGTCGAGGAGGTCGGCAAAGGGACCGTTTTCCTCGTCGAGAATGTCGGGCAGGGCGAAGAGTTTCTCGTCGGAATCGAACAGGGAGTCCTTGACGCGCTTGATGCGCACGCGGCCGTTGCCGAGGTCCTTGTCGATGCGGAAGGAGATGAAGGCTGCCTCGAAGACGTCCTGATCGAAGCCGTAATCGCGCAGAGGTTCGACGAGCTCGATGAGGTGCGAGACCTGACGTGGATCGACGATGCTGAGCCCATCGACGTCCCAGCGGATGGGATCGCTGACTTCGTCAACCCACCAGTTCGTGTCTTCACCGAGGCGGACGATGCACCATTCGAGGATGTTGGAAGCTTTGGCCATGAGAGCGGATCGGGATGAAAGGGGAATGAGTTGGCGGAGGTGAAAGGAGGGCCTTCGTCGAAGTCAAACCGCTAAACGCGGCAAAACCGTTTTAGGTCAGTTTGACGCTGCGGCATGGGCCGACCTGAAAAGCGAGGCGCAGCGTGCGAGGGGGGATTCAAAAAACAAGCACAAATTGCGCGTTTTTCGTGAGTCGTGAAAGTGCCACAGGCAGGCGGTTTGCGTTGATATGGTCCGCCTTGCTTTTTCCGATTCGTGCGCCACGGTCGCGGCCATGGGTCTTCTGTACGAAAAGGTGGTCCGCCCCTTCTTTTTCCGCCTCGATGCCGAGCATGCGCACGAGCGTGGGGTCAACTCCATGGCGCTTCTCGGGCGCATGGGGCCGGTGTGCCGGTTGATGGAGGCGTGGTCGCAACTGCCGTCGTCGCGTTTCGCTCCGGTGAAGGCCTTCGGCTTGGAGTTTCCCAACCGCGTCGGTCTTGCGGCGGGCTTCGATAAAAACGCCTCGGCGTGGCCGGCAGCGGCGGCGCTTGGCTACGGGCACGTCGAGATCGGCACGGTCACGGCGCTCGCGCAGCCCGGCAATCCGCGGCCGCGCGTCTTCCGTTTCCCCGCCGAAGAAGCGGTGATCAACCGGATGGG
>MWDT01000284.1 GCA_002070825.1 Verrucomicrobia bacterium ADurb.Bin122 | reverse complement strand
TCCACCCACACCATCGCGCTGCAAGAGCAGCTCGAGGGCAAAGATCTCCCGATCTGCCGACAGCTCTTCCGCAGCTGCCCCGAGCTCGCGCGCTACGCCGACTTCAAAAGCGCCGTGCTCGTCGGCAAGGCCAACTACCTTTGTACCACGCGCCTGGCCGAGGCGCTCAAAGGCCAGCAGGAGCTCTTCGCCAGCGGCGCCGACAAGGAGCTCGCGCGCATCGCCGCATGGGCCAACACCACCAAGGAGGGCCTGCGCCACGAGCTCTCGCCCCCCCCGTTGCCCGAGGTCTGGGAGCACATCAACGCCGACTCCTCCTCGTGCTCCCGTAAAAACTGCGACGGCGAGCACTGCTTCTACCAGCGCGCACGCGCACGCATCCGCCAGGCGAATGTCATCATCGTCAACCACTCCCTGCTTTTCGCCCACATCAACGCCGGCGGCGCCAAGGAAAAGGGCGGCAGCCGCGGCGTCCTCTTCCCCGACGACATGGTCATCCTCGACGAGGCGCACACCGTCCCCGAAGTCGCGACCGACCATTTCGGCATGCGCCTGAGCAGCTACGGCACCGACCGGATGCTCAAGTATCTCTACAACCCGCGCACCAAGCGCGGCCTCCTGCGCAAGCACGGCGGCGCCGCCGAGCAGCAACTCGTCCTCGATGCCCTCGAAGCCTCCGAGCAGTTCTTCGCCGCCGTCCACGACCAGTTCCTCACCAAACAGGCCATCGTCCGCGTGCGCGACGCCGACCGCGTCGAGCCCTACCTCAACGGCCCGCTGCTCGCCCTCATCAAGGCCGTCAGCTCGCTGGCCGACAAACTTGAGGACGGCAAGGAGCGCGACGAGCTGCTGGAGCAGCGCGGCAAACTCAAAACGTACCAGACCAACCTCGCCCGGTGGCTCGCCGTGGGCGACGACGAACACGTCTATTGGGCCGAGCGCAGCGGCAAACGTTTCACCATCGTCACCCTGCGCACGGCCCCGATCGACGTCTCGCCGCTGCTGCGCGAAGCCCTCTTCGAGTGCGGCGTCTCCGTCGTCTGCACCAGCGCCACCCTCGCCGTCTCCGACGACATCACGGCGTTTCAGCGCAAAATCGGCGCCGAGGGCGCGACGGCCTCCGTGGCCCACTCGCCCTTCGACTTCAAGCGCCACATGCGCATCTACGTCGCCAGCGACGTGCCCCCGCCGGCCAGCGGCGACTCCCGCCTCGCCCTCGACGCCCTCGCCGACTGGATCCGCTTCTGCACCCTGCGCACCCAGGGCGGCTCGCTCGTGCTCTTCACCAGCTACACCGACCTGCGAAAGACCGCCGCCGCCATCGAGCCCGACCTCACCGCCGCCGGCCGCCTGCTCCTCTGCCAGGGCGCCGATCAATCCCGCACCGAGCTGACGCGCACCATGCAGGCCGCCGGCAATGCGATCCTTTTCGGCACCGAGAGCTTTTGGACCGGCGTCGATGTGCCCGGCGACGCCCTCTCGCAGGTCATCGTGACGCGCCTGCCTTTTGATCCGCCCACACACCCCGTGCTCGAAGCCCGCGCCGAGCACATCCGCGAGGCCGGCGGCAGCCCCTTCAACGAGCTCACCCTGCCCGAGGCGTTGATCAAGTTCCGCCAGGGCATCGGCCGCCTCATCCGCACCGCGCGCGATCGTGGCGTCGTCACCATCCTCGATTCGCGCGTGCTCAGCAAAAGCTACGGCCGGCTCTTTCTCGATGTACTCCCGCAGCCCGCCTACGAACGGATCAGCCAGGAGACCCGCGAGGCCCGATTTAAACCCTTCGTTTAAAGTGTCCCGGCTTGCCCCGCCGGCAGGGGCCCGCAGTCTGTAGCCACCCCATGAGGCTCCGTTCCGCAGCGTTAACCGACATCGGCCTCCACCGCCGGAAAAACGAAGACCGCTTTCTGTGCCTGCCCGAGTATGGCCTGTACGGCGTCGCCGATGGCATCGGCGGCCTGCCCGCCGGCGCCGAAGCCGCCGCCCAAACCACCGAGACCATCGCCGCTCTAGTCGCCGCGCACCCGCTCAACCAGCCGCTCGACCTGCCGGCCATCGTCGCCTCGGCCAACGCCGCCGTCCTCGCGCTGGCCCGCACCCTCAGCCCCTTCTACGGCATGGGCTGCACCCTCACATTCTGCTGCGTGCGCCACGATCTCCTCCACCTCGCCCACGTCGGCGACTCCCGAGCCTACCTCTACAGCGGCCACGAGCTCAGCTGCCTCACCTCCGACCACTCCGCCGAAAACGAGAGCCGGCGCCGTCAGGCCCGCGGCGAGCCCCCCCTCGAATATACCCACGCCAACCGCCTCGCGCTCACACGCTGCATCGGTCAGGAGTCCCCTCCAGAAGTCGACGAGTGGCGCCGCATCATCCAGCCCGGCGACCGCTACCTATTCTGCACCGACGGCCTCACCAACATGGTCCCCGAGTCCGAAATCGCTGAGCACCTCCGCCTCTGCCAGTATCCGCACGAGACACTCCGCTCGCTCCTCGCGCGCGCCAACGCCCGCGGCGGCCTCGACAACATCACCGCCGTCCTCCTGCTCGCAGAAAAGTGAGCCCGGGCGGCCCCAGGCACGCCCGCGCACCGGGTCATCCCGCCACCGCGCAAGTCCATGGTGCAAAAGCACGATCACCACGTGCGTTTTTGCGAAATTCGCGTCAATATGAGCCGATAAACTCCCAGTAAGGCCCCCCCTCGACGCAAACACCCCGAGCCACGCCATGCCCCGATGAAAACGATCCTTCTAGTCGCCGACGATGCCGACTTGCGCGCCACCATGTGCACCACCCTCCAAAACGCGCACTACGACATCACGCAGGCGCCCTCCGCCTCACGCGCCATTGAGATCGCCCAGCAGGAGCCCCCCGACCTCATTGTCTGCGATATGTCCATGCCCCACGGCGCTGGCCTCGATCTGCTCACCACCCTCGGCGACAACCCCGACACAGAAAACATCCCCCTCCTGCTGATCACCGGCGAAAAAGCCCATCCCAGCAGCCCCTTCGCCAGCACCGTCGCCACCGACCTCCTCTGCAAACCGTTTTCCGACTCCGACCTCGTCGCCGCGGTCAACACCCGCCTGCGCACACGCGCCACCTTCGACGACGCACGCCGGCGCAACAATCAGCGCCTGCTCACCGTCGTCGAATCCACCTCCGCCCTCGTCGCCCTCATCGATCCTCAGGACTACCGCCTCAGTTATCTCAACAAGACAGGCTGCAACATGCTCGAATTGGAGCCCCCGGCCACCGCTGTCGGCGCCCACTTCATGAGCTTTTTCCCGGAGGGAGAAGACCGCACCGCGATCGAAATCGGCCTCTCTCAAGCCGCAGTACAAGGCCACTGGATCCGACAAGTCACGCTCCTCGGCCGGCAAGGGCGCCGCACCGACGTCGAACTCTACCTGCAAGCCCACCACGCCCCCAACGGAGAACTCGACTACTACAAACTCACCGCCCGCGACATCACCCGGCAAAAAGCCACCGAGGCTCAACTCCACCTACTCTCCCGCGCCATCGAACA
>MWDT01000283.1 GCA_002070825.1 Verrucomicrobia bacterium ADurb.Bin122 | reverse complement strand
TGTCACCGGGCACCCCAAAACCAGCCACCAGCGGGCACCCAAAACCAGCCACCTGTGGGCACCCCAAAACCAGCCACTTGGTTTAGTTCATAGATAGCATCAGTTGCTTTCGTTGTCCACCGCGTTTTTGTCGGTGGCGCGGTCCTTGAGGCGGTAGCTGCGGCCGGTGATCTGGATGATCTCGGCGTGGTGCAGGAACCGGTCGAGGATGGCGGTGGCGGCGGGCACGTCGCCGACGAGCTTGCCCCATTCCTCGATGGGGCGGTTGGAGGTCATCATCGTGGAACGGTTCTCGTAGCGGCGCATGATGATCTCGAACAGGTACTCGCCGGAGCGCGGCGGCAGCTGCTTCAGGCCCATGTCGTCCACGATCAGCAGGTCCCGTACACATCCGACCCTCCGTAGTTCTCCGGGCAGGCGCGCCCGCGCCCGTCCGCCCGGACGGCTTCGCACACCGACCGGAAAAACGTCCCCATCCTACGCCTTTCGACGCCACGGGTCAACGCCGGGCGTCAAAAAAAACGCCGCAGGACCCGCCCCGCGCCCTTCAGCCCCGTCCGTTACTTGACAGAAACGCCGTTATCCGACTTCGCCGTATCTTGCACACGCAGGAAAAGGCAGCTTATACGTCCTATCTTCCCGTGGACGTCGGTGAGGCGGAAGTCGCGGCCGGCGTGGCGGTAGGTGAGCTTTTCGTGGTCCATGCCGAGCTGGTGGAGGGCAGACTCAAACCTCTCTGCCATCCTTCAAGTCAGCTCGGGGCTGAACTTGTGGCCAAAGTTCATTCCGGCTGGCATGAACGACTAATTGGCCGCAGGGAATCGCCGTGGCATGGCGGTGCGGAGGAAGGTGTTGCCGCCCTCCTGCACGCGGGCGCCGCCTGGAGCGCCTTTTGTGCGCTCAGACGCGGCCAATTCAATGCCGGTGTCGCAGTCCTCGAACTGGTTGTCGTGGAGCTGGATGAGATCGACCTCGGCAGCCATCGCCACGCCTTGACGGAAGCCTTGAAAGCGGTTGCCGCGGATCTCCACGCCGGCCGTCATCGGCGGCAGATGCGCGCCGTGGGCGGGCAGGTCCGGCCGGACGGCGGGCTCGGCGCAGAGGAAGGTGTTGTCGAGCAGGTGCAGCGCCAAATGGTTGTTCCCGAGGCTGGCGCAATGCGGGTTTTTGTAAATGGTGAAGCCGCGCAGGCAGCCGCTGACGTGGTTGCGCTCGATGAGAAAGCCGCCTTCCTCGAAGCAGTTTTTGTCCTCATACCCATCCGCCACGGCGATGCCGGAATGGAAGCCCGCCACCACATTGTCCCGGACCACGCTGCCGCAGGCGTAGCCCTCGATCAGGCCGATGCCAAAGGTGCCGCCGCGCTCCAGGTGGGTGTAGTAGAAGTCGGACAAAAGGGGCGCCTGCGTGGACACGCGGTTGCGGGCGATGAGGGTGTTGCGGCCGCAGGTGATGATGCCCTGGCCGCTGGCGGTGACGGTGTTTCCGGTTACTTCGGTGTTGAAGCAGCCCTGCTGCACCTTCACGCCGGCCCAGATGCAGTTCGACGCCTGGCAGTCTCGCACAAAGCAGTCCACGGACGGAATGCCGCCGCCGCCCGCCACGGAGGCGCTGCGCGTGATGTTGAAGGCGTGCGTGCCGCCGTTGGCCTGGCAATTTTCAAAGCCGCTGGCGGTGCTGCTGATGAGCTTGAAGAGGTTGTAGTTCGAAAAGTTGGCGAAGCTCTTTTCCTTGGCGTCCAGCACGGCCAAAAGCTCGGGGCCAAGCTGCGCTTTGAACCCGCGGATGACGGTGTTCCAAGCGTAAATGCCGTAAACCAGCGACAACTCGGCATCGCCGTCTTTTTCGAAGGACTCAACCGCCGTGGAGAAGGTGATGTTTTCAACCAGGCAGTCCTTGCAGTAGCTGAGCCGCACCGGCATGGAGCATTGCGCGGTTCCCTCGATGGCGAGATCGCGCAGCACGACGTTTTTTGCCAGGCGCAGCGGGCTCACCGTGGTGGCCTGGCGCTGCACAAAGCCTGTGCCGGGCGGCTCCGGCTCGCGGCGGTTGTCTTTGAGGTAATCGGGAAACAGGCGCTTGCTGGTCGTGGTGATTTGCCGGCCCGCAACGGTGGCCACCACTGTCAGCTCGCCGAAAAAGCAGCTCGACTTCCGGGTCCGCCCCAGCACCCAATCGGGGTTGTAATGGGTCCCCGCGGTGCCCTCGCGCAGCATGGAATTGCGCTGCCCGCGGATCATGATCTCATCCCCCGGCCGCAGGCCGCCAGCGCTCGTGAGAATCACGCTGTCCGAAAAATCCACGATGTCTTCCGCGATCGGGATTTCCTTGCCAGCTTCGCCCGCAATGTCGAACAAGCGGCTGCCAAGCGGAATGAACACCGTGCCTGGCCCGCTGCCGCGCAAGGTGCCGCCGCTGGGCAGCTTGAAGTGGGAGCAAGGATAACGCCCCGCCGGCACCGTCACGCTGGCGGAGTCCTGGAAGGCCCGCGCCAGGGCGGGCGCCCAATCCTCGCCGCTTTTGTGCTGCGTGTAGTCTGTCAGCAGCACCGGTGCCGCCGTGACGGCGGGCGGGGCCGCAACGAGCCAGGCCGTTGCCAACAGAATGACTTTGCCGCCTGCGCCAAATGGGATGGAAGGGAAGGTGGACATAAAGCGATGGATGGGATTGGAGCGTTCAGCGTATCCGTCTCTCCGGCCGGGCCAAGAGGGCATCGCCAGGCAATCGCTGCTATGATAACACCAAGGCATCGCTGGCCATGCGGAGAGCAGCTCCCGGGGTTAGCAGTGTGATCCGGTTCAGGGTATCCGTACACATCCGACCCTCCGTAGTTCTCCGGGCAGGCGCGCCCGCGCCCGTCCGCCCGGACGGCTTCGCACACCGACCGGAAAAACGTCCCCATCCTACGCCTTTCGACGCCACGGGTCAACGCCGGGCGTCAAAAAAAACGCCGCAGGACCCGCCCCGCGCCCTTCAGCCCCGTCCGTTACTTGACAGAAACGCCGTTATCCGACTTCGCCGTATCTTGCACACGCAGGAAAAGGCAGCTTATACGTCCTATCTTCCCGGAAGGCGCGCTGCAGGAGACCGTGTTCTTCTACGACTACGCGTCCGCCGGCAACACCTGGCACCGCGGCAACCACTACCGCGCCTGGTTCCCGGAAGAGTACGGACCGACGGAGTGAAGGGGGAGAAGTAGGCAGTAGCAGTAGGCAGTAGCAGTGGGCAGTAGGCAGTAGGCAGAGGGGGGAGGAACGCTCAATGTTGGGCGTTCGATCATGCGCGTCGCATGTCGCGCGTCGCGAGTCGAGAATCCAAGGAGGACCAGCGACTCGCGACAGAGCGACGAGCGGGCAAGGCGATTACGGCAGGACCAGCACGAGCATCTGGGCTTGGCTGACGTCCTTGCCGCTGGAGGTGAAGGTCCAGTCGCGCGTCTTGCCCTCGGAGTTGCCGAGGCCGAGGTCGCAAGAGCGGCCGCCGCCGAAGCGGTTGAAGCAGAGGATCGCGTGCTTGGCTTTCCAGTTGTGGATCT
>MWDT01000282.1 GCA_002070825.1 Verrucomicrobia bacterium ADurb.Bin122 | reverse complement strand
GAGGCCGGCGGCGAGCGTCGCATGAAGTGCGGCGTGCGCGAGATCCGCGCCCAGTCCGGCCAGGCCTCCGCGCTCGTGCTCGACAGCGGCGAGGAGATCACCGCCACACACATCCTGTCCTCCATCGGCGCGCCCGAAACCGAGCGGCTCATCCACGGCCCGGCAAACGCCGCGCCGGCACCGGCCACGCCTCCGGGCAACCTCTCGTACGTCGAGACGATCACCGTGCTCGACCGCCAGCCGGCCGCGCTCGGCTGGGGCGACGACACCATCGTGTTTTTCAACGACTCCGACCGCTTCGCCTACGAACGCCCCGCCGGCGCCGTCGATACGCGCAGCGGCGTGATCTGCCTGCCCAACAACTTCGAGTTTGGCGCCGACCGCCAGCTCCCCGAGGGCCTTTTCCGCTGCACCTGCCTCGCCAATCACGGCAGCTGGGCCGCGTTGCCCGAAGCCGAGTACCGCGAGGCGAAGCGCCACTGGTTCGCCCAGATCCAACGCAGCGCGCAGCGTTTTCTCCCCGCGTTGCCCGGCGCCGACGCGCTGAGCCGCAGCACGCTCACCACCGACATGTTTACGCCGCGCACGATCGTGCGTTTCACCGGGCATCTCGGCGGCGCCATCTACGGCTCGCCCGTGAAGCACCGGCAGGGCCGCACCGCGCTCGGCAACCTCTACCTGTGCGGCACCGACCAGGGGTTTTTAGGAATCATCGGCGCGATGCTCAGCGGCATCTCGATGGCCAATTACCACATCCTGCAGAAATCGTGAGCGCCGCGCCGACTGCGCGGAGAAAAAAGTCGATTCGCACGGCGCTTGGTGTCACAGCGTATCCTTTTCCCTATGCCCCCTGAAATCGTCCATCTCCCCCACAACGAGATTCCGACCGCCTGGTACAATGTCCTCGCGGACATGCCCACGCCGATGGCTCCGCCGCTCAATCCAGGCACGGGCAAGCCGCTCAATCCCGACGAGCTCGCGCCGATCTTTCCGCGGGCCTTGATCGAGCAGGAGATGTCCGGCGAACGCTGGATCCCAATCCCGGAAGAAGTGCGCGAGATGTACAAAATCTGGCGACCCACCCCGCTCGTCCGCGCCACGCGTCTGGAAAAGGCGCTCAAGACGAATTGCCGCATCTATTTTAAGAACGAGAGCATCAGCCCGGCCGGTAGCCACAAGCTCAACACCGCAATCGCCCAGGCCTACTACAACAAGCAGGAAGGCGTGCGCCGCGTCACCACCGAGACGGGCGCCGGCCAGTGGGGCTCGTCGATGGCCTTCGCCTGTCAGGCGTTCGGCCTGGATTGCACCGTGTACATGGTGAAATCCAGCTACCACCAAAAGCCCTACCGCCGCTCGCTCATGCACATCTGGGGCGGCGAGGTGTTTGCCTCGCCCTCGGATCGCACCCAATCCGGCCGCGACATCCTCGCCAAGATGCCCGACACCCCCGGCAGCCTCGGCATGGCCATCGCCGAAGCCGTCGAAGACGCCGCCCAGCACGAGGACACCAAGTACACCCTCGGCAGCGTGCTCAACCACGTCATCCACCACCAGAGCATCATCGGCCTGGAGACGAAGCGCCAGTTGGAGCTGCTCGGCGAGACGCCCGACACCTTGATCGGCTGCGTCGGTGGCGGCAGTAATTTCGGCGGTTTTGCCCTTCCGTTCCTGCCCGAGAAACTCGCACGCAAGGACCTGCGCATCGTCGCAGTCGAGCCCTCCGCCTGCCCGTCGCTCACCAAAGGCGCCTATGCCTACGACTACGGCGACACCGCCAAGCTCACGCCCCTGCTCAAGATGTTCACGCTCGGGCTCAACTTCGTGCCCGCCGGCATCCATGCCGGTGGACTCCGCTACCACGGCACGGCCCCGATTGTCGCCCACGCCGCCGACCTCGGGCTCATCGAATCCACCTCGTACACGCAAAACGCGGTCTTCGAGGGCGCGCTCCAATTCGCACGCACGGAGGGTTTTGTCCCAGCCCCGGAGACCTCACACGCCGTCCGCGCCGCCATCGACGAAGCACGGAAGAACGATGGCAAATGCATCGTTTTCTGCTACAGTGGCCACGGTCACTTCGACATGACCGCCTACGATGCCCATCTCGCCGGCCGCCTCGAAGACTACGAACACCCCGAAGAAGCCATCGAGGCATCCCTAAAGCATTTGCCTAAAGTTCCGTAAAACCACGCCACCGCCCGGCATTTGCCTAAAACGCGCTTGCCGGGCAACTAGCCCACCCACAGCATTGTTTCCCCATGGCGACGCAGGAATTCTACATCCGTAACGCGAGTGAGACCGAAGCCCGCGGCCCCTTTACCATCGAGCAGCTCGTCTCGCTGGCCGAGGCCGGTCAGGTGACTGCCGACACACTCTACTACGACGCCAATGCGGAACGCTGGCTGGCCCTCGGCAGCGACCTCACCATCAAGGCCGCCATCTTCCCCGAGAAAAAGAAGCTCGTCATCAAGAAGGCCGTCCGCGTCAACACCCTCAATAAGACCACGGAAACCCAGGCCCCCATCGAGGTCACCGACATGCTCGCCGCCGCCGAAGGGCGCACGGCCGACACGCGCGACCGCGGGCACAACTACGCGATGGCTGAGCGCTGCGCCAAGGCAGGCCTCTACGGGTGCATGGTCATGCTGATTCTCGCGGCGGCGACCGAGATACTGCCCTCGATTGAGATCATCGTCGATTTCTCGCCCGATAAACTTCTCACCGCCCCCATCGTCGCACTCGGCCTGCTCGACATGGCTCTGGTCGTTTTGATGTTCCTCGGCGTCGTCGCCACCTACCCATTCCTGCGCTTCCGCGCGATGTTTGGCCTCGGCTTCCTTGGCCTCTTCTACTGGCTCCAGCGCGACCACCTGTCCCTGGCCGCCTCCGTCGCGGGGTCCCTCGGCCTGTACTGCAGCACGATCTTCCTGAGCTACCTGCCCACGACGCTCGCCCTGATCTTCGGATTGGCAGGCTTCGGATCCCTCGTGTACCTTCACATCTTCCTGTGAGCCGGCAGGTCTGACGCGCCGCCAGCGTCCCTTTTCCAATGGCCCGTCTTCTCGACTGCTGGAAGCGTTTCGTCCGCCTTTACCAAAAGGAAATCTGGCAACCCGCCTATCTCAGGGACAACACGCCCCGCGGCTGGTTCTACGCCGGGCTGCGCCTGATTTCGATCACGTGGACCGTGTTCAATGAAACGCGGGCGGCCAGTCGCGCCGCCGCCCTCAGCTATAGCTCGCTCCTCGGGCTCGGCCCCCTGGTCGCGATCGTCATGCTCGTCGCCGGCTTTGTCCTCAATTCGCAGGATCCGCAGGTGCTGGTGCAGTCCATCGAAAAAGTCCTCAGCTACGTCGCCCCCCAGCTCTCGCAGTACCAATCCGCGCAGGGCACCGCCGCCCAATCCACCAACCAGGAACTCGTCGGCCTCATCCACGGATTCATCACCGGCTCCCGCTCCGGGACCGCCGGCACCGTCGGCGTCGTCTCGCTGATCTTCATCGTCCTGATGCTGTTCACCAACGTCGAAAACGCCTTCAAC
>MWDT01000281.1 GCA_002070825.1 Verrucomicrobia bacterium ADurb.Bin122 | reverse complement strand
GAGCAGCCCGTTGCTGATGCCGACCGCGACTTCGGTCTGCGTGTGGCCGATGTTCACGTAGCAGTACGGCTCTTCGTGTGTCCCGGCGAACGTCTCCATGGCGTTGAACAGAGCGACCGGCGCGGCGATCAGGTCGGACGGGCGCAGGTGGTTGCGGCGGGTCGACTGGATAACCTCTTGGATCGAAGAGGGGCGCGCCATCGACATGATGTAGCGCCGGACGCCGGCTTCGAAAGGCGTGTCGAACGCGAAGACGTCATGCGCCATCTCGTCGCCGGCCATCTCGTTGAACTGGGCGATGTCCATGGCGGCGACCTGCTCGGGAGAGCGCGGGTCATTGTGCATGATGCGCCCGCTCTGGAAGACGGTCTGCGAGCCCGGCAGGGCAACCGCGCAGAACTGCTTCGCGAGCCCGAGTTTGTGCACCCAGGCGCCGATCAGCTTGTGCGGATCATCCTCGTCCATCGGCAGGGAGAAGGCTTCCGCGCGCGTCACGGCCGGGCGGCCGCCGCGCAGCCCCACCCAGACGGCCCGCACGGAACGGGAGCCGACATCGAAGGCTAACATCTGTTTGGTTCGGGACATGGTTTCGGGTTTCGGGTTTCGGGTTTCTGGTTGAGAGTTGAGCGGTGAAAGTTGAGTGTTTATTGGGGATTGGGGGCTTTCAGAATGTCGGGTACTCGCGCACCGGCCGGCACGGCAAGACCGTAGCGTTCGAAATCGTTGATCGGGATCAGCTCCTCGCCGATGTCGCTGATGAGCGTTGCGGTGACGAAGATCAGGATATTGTTAATTTTTTTCTCATTTGTTTTTGTACCAAATAAATTGCCGATGAAGGGGAGTTTTGACAGCCACGGGATACCACTGTCTTTGTCCTTTGCGCTCGTGTCGACGAGCCCGCCCAATACGACGGTTTCGCCGCTGCGTACGACGGCCTCGGTCTCGATATATTGTCGGGAAAGAATAGGAATTTCAATGGCAGGTTCATTTTCCACGCTGTCTGCGCTGTCAAGGCTGCTCAACCGGTATTTCTTCCACTCTTTAATGGAACTGATTTCGGGACGGAGCACCATTGTGATCGTTGAGAGATCTGCGCCGACACTCGGCGTTACGACGAGCGAATAACCGGTCTCCACGATCGTGGGTCGATCATAATCATAGGTGACGTTGTCGCGCGAGTCGTTGTTGTTGTAGCCTCCGCTGGTCATGATATCGGTCTCAACTTCTTCGAAGTAGGAGGTGTCCTCGCCTACGCGGAAACGCGCCTCGCGGTTGTTGAGCGTGGTCACGCGAGGCACGACGATCATACGGCTTTCCCCGGATTCTTCGAGCGCTTTGAGCGTTGTTTCGAGCGCGGTGTTGCCTAGCAAATATTGGAAATAAGCCTGTCCCGTTGCCGAAGAGCCCATCCGGCTTCCATTAAGGAAGGAAGTGCCCTGAAGTTTCTTTTCTTGCAGGTCTTTGATTTGGCTTTCAAGCGCAATAATATCTTCAGCAGAGGTTTCTTCCTTCATTTGCTTTGCTCGAAGCGCAGCAATGGCTGTGCCGCCGTCGCTGAGCGTTGTGGTGACGGGACGCTGGAAAAGCCACTCGACGCCGAGTTCGCGCATGTCGGAAATGGATGTCGTGACGAATCGCGCCTCGATCAGCACCTGCAGCGGGCGCAGATCCATGGCCGCGACCAGCTCTTCGACCAGGGCCAGATTGTCCAGCGTGTTCTTGACGACCAATGCGTGCACTTTGTCGTTGAAGATGAAGTCCGCGCCCTCAGGCTGCGGCACGAAACGCTCGATGGCTTCCAGCAGGCCGACCTTGGGCTCGGCGCCCGGCTGCTGCTCTTGCTGCTGGCTGTTGGAGCCGCCGCTGCCGCGCTCCTCCGGTCCCTTGAAAAGCGAAGCGCCTTGGGCGGACTTGCCGAGTTCGGAGCCGACCAGCCCTTTGCGCAGCCGGTAGACGCGGGTCTTCATGGGGGGGATGCCGGCCGCAGGCGGCTCTTTCTGGGTAATCCAGACCAGGTTGCTGTAGACCGAGAAGCTGATGTCGAGGTTTTTGTCGAAGTACTCCAGCATCTCGATGAGCGGCGTGTTGTCGAAACGCGCCGTGATTTTTTTGGTGCTGACGATCTCGCTGTCGGCGATGTAGTTGATGTTGGTGGACTTCTTGATCTCGGCGATGATGGCGTTGACGTCGGCGTTTTCGAGGGTCAGGCTCACCGGTTGCTGCAGCGCCTTCTGCATCTCGGTGAGCGGGGTGACGATCACGTTGGTTTCTCCCATGACGTGCTGCCGCTGGCGGTAGCGCTGCGGCATGGAGGCGAAACCGAGGGCGTCAGCCGAGCTGAGATCGACGGTGGCTTCGGCCTTCTTGTTGGCGGCCGCGAGCCGCTCCTCGGCCAGGCGCAGGTTGATGCGGCGCTGCAGGTCGGCGAGGCCGACGGCTTCAGGGTCTTTACGCGTGATGTCGATGCAGGCGCTGATCGCTTCCTGGGTCTTGCCGGCCGCGAAAAGCTCCTCGGCGGCGGCCACGGCGGGCGCGAGGTCGCGCGTCATGCGGGCGCGCAACTGGGCGAGGCCCACGGCGTCGGGCCTTTTTTCGGCCAGCGCGGTGCAGGCGGCCAGCGCCTCCTGCCGCCGGTTGTTCTCGAAGAGGCGTTCGGCCTCCAGCACCTCGGGCGAGAGGCGGCGTGCGATGCGGCTCTGGAGGTCCTGCAGGCCGGCATTGACCGCCGCGTTGGTCGAGGGCGCCACGCTGGCCACGATGAAGGAGCGCAGGTAGCCCTGCTCGAACAAACGCTCGGCTTCGGCGACTTCCGGCTCAGACTCGACCGGGCCTTTGCCGAACCAGGGGGCTTGCGGGCTGGTGCAGCCGATAACCAGGGCCAGAGAAGAGGCCAGAAGGAGCGAGGCGGTGGTGACGATGTTTTTCATAAGCGTGCGGTGTTTTTCGGTGTTCGTTCATATCGGGCACGGCATGCCGTGCCCGTTCAGAAAAGTTTTCAGTCGCGTGATTCGCCGGGGTGCAGCGTACCCTCCCACCAGGGCGGCCCGACAAAGACATTGCCGGCGTAGGCCACGTTGAGCGTGATGAATTGTTTGGTGGCACGGCGGCTGGAACGGTCGGAATAGGCGACACCGTATAGCCGCATGTCGCGCCAGTGGTGATAGCATCGGATGATCGGGATGCGCGACGCGCTGTACGGCAGGGGGTTGTTCGCGGCGTCCCGCCCGCTGTTGCCGTCGCCATAGGACATCTGAGCGACTTTATACGTTCGCAGCGTCGAGTAGTCGCCGTCCGGCCAGTTGCCCTCTTTGCCCCAGCCGTGGGTGGCCACCGAGAACTCATAAAAATAACTGCAGCACTCGACCGCTCGGTTGCGCGTGTTTTCACCGTTGCTCTCGTTGTCGCGGAATTTGTTGGCGTCCAGTGCGCTGCTGTCGCGGATCGCCGAGACAAAATCTTCAGGCCTGACCCGGTCTCGTCCGCCGTTGCTGTCGGCCCGGCAGACGTACATCGCCCGGTCGTCGACATACTCGGGGTAGAGGTTCGAGAGC
>MWDT01000280.1 GCA_002070825.1 Verrucomicrobia bacterium ADurb.Bin122 | reverse complement strand
GTACTGGTTGATGATGACGGAGAGCGAGCCGCCGGTGGGCAGGCGCACGCCTTCGAGCATGGCATGCGAATCGGGCAGCAGCTCCTGCAACATGCGGTGCACGCGGCGGGCGTTGCGCCCACGCTCCGTGGACTGCTCGCTTTTTATCGCGTCGAGCTCCTCCAAGACCTCTACGGGGATCGCCAGGTTGTTGTCTTCAAATTTGAAGATCGACTGGGGGTCGTGCAGGAGGACGTTGGTATCGAGCACATAGGTCTTCACCTGACTGGAGACCTTTTGCTGTTGCTGAGGACGAAGGCCGGGGACCGCGCTCAGATTTTCCATTTTTTAGGGAAAGTGGATAACTTGTGAATAACTCTGCACTCCCCCTCAGCTTTGTCGATGCCAAGCTGGCCCCAATCCTCGAAAAATTTGCAAACATTCGCGGCTCGCCGCCACAACTCACTCAAGCGCCACGCGCAGGCCGGAACTGGCGCGGCGACCGGCCCATCACGCGCTTGAAGGCGGTGCTAAAGGCAAACGCGTCCGCATAGCCGAGCCGGGCAGCCAGTTCGCCGAGTTTCCCCTCTGAATGCGCGAGGATGTCCGCCGCCGTCTGCATGCGCATCCAGGTGAGTTGCGCCATCGGCGCACGCTGGTGCAGGCGCAGGCAAAGCCGGCGCAGGTTCTCCTCGCTCATGCCCGCGCAAAGGGCCATGCGCGACAGGCTCCACTCTCCCCCCAGATCCTCGCGCACCTGCGCCCAGAGTCGCTCCAACCGCGGTTCGGACTTCTCCGATTCGAGCACGCGCAACACCATGCGATCGATCAACGCCGCCCACAGGCCCAGCGCCCCCGGCTCGGCACGCCCCGCGTTTTCGCCGCAAAGCCCCTCGACGGCATGCCGGAGCCCGCCCGCCTCGCAAGCCACCAGCCGCGGCGGCGTACCGGCCGCCAGCGTAGGCAGGTTGGCCGTCTCCTCGTAGATCACCCAGTGCAACCGCCACCGTGAGCCGGGCTTGATGTGGTACGCGTGAGGCACGCGCGGCGCCGTCACGTACGCCTGCCCCGTCGAGCACTCGACCCACTCGCCGTCGAGCACCACCCGTCCGTGACCGCTCTCGGTGACGAGGATCATGCTAAACGCCGGATCGTGCCGCACAAACGCATAGTCCGCGCGCGCCTCCGTATAGCCGGCGATGCGCGTATGGGTGGCCCCAAAACCGGGCACGCGCTTTCCCGACACCAACCACTCGCGCGTCGCGGCGCCGAGTTGGTGGATTTCGCGCATGTTTTCGACGATTACTCCCATGGGCGAAACGTATGGACTAGGATATAAGACATGGGAGCAACCCCCAAAAATCCGCCCATGAACGGTCCCAACACCGCACCCGCCGCCGCCCGTCCCCGCATTGATCTGGTTGACGCCCTGCGCGGCTCCGCCCTCGCCGGCCTGTTTCTCCTGCACTGCGTCGAACACTTCGAAATGGGCGGTGGCCCCACGCAGGCGCCGGCGTGGATCCAGGCGCTCGACAGCTGGGTCCACCCAGGCGCGTTCTTTCTCTTCAGCGGAAAAGCCTACGCGATCTTCGCGTGCATGTTTGGGCTGAGTTTCTTCCTGCAGCTCGACGGCGCGGCCCGCCGTGGCGAGGACTATCGCTGGCGCTTTCTGTGGCGGCTCGGCGTGCTCGCCGGCATCGGCTACCTCAATGGCATCCTCTTTTGCGGCGACATCCTCATGATCATCGCCGTGCTCGGGCTGCCGCTGGTGCTTTTCCAAAAGGCCAGCAACCGGCTCGTCGCCGTCCTCGCGGCATTCCTGCTCCTGCAAGTGCCGGCGATGTGGACCATCGGGCGCATCTATTTCGCCGGCTACGTGCCGCCATCGCCGCTCCACTGGAGCCTGTACGGGAAACTCTGTGCATTGTTCGCCAACGGCTCGTTCACCGACGTCGTCAGCGCCAATCTCGGCCAAGGCCAGACGGTGCGTTTCTGGTACACGTTTGAGACCGGCCGCTATCTGCAAATGACGGGCCTGTTTCTCGTGGGCCTGCTGCTCGGCCGCAGTCGGATCTTCGAAGACGCTGGCCGCGCACTCCGCTTCGGGAAATACGCGCTGATCGGCGGCGTGATCGGCTTTGCCGTATTGCACCCGCTGGCACGCTGGACGGAGTCCCTGTTCCCCGAAGGCATGGCCCGCTACCCGGTGACCAACCTCGTCAACAGCTATGTGAGCCTCGCGCAAATGGCGTTCTGGATCGGCGCCTTCATCCTGCTCTACCACGGCACACGCGCCGAGCGCGCCCTGCGCTGGCTCGCGCCCTACGGCCGCACCAGCCTGACCTGCTACGTGACCCAGGGCCTTTTCTGGGTGCCCTTCTACTACGGCTTCGGGCTGGCGATGTACCGCCACATGGGCGCCACGCTCAGTATCCTCGCGGGCATCCCGTTTTTGATCCTCCAGTGCTTCGCCGCTCACGTGTGGCTGCGCCATTTCCGCTACGGCCCGCTGGAGTGGTTCTGGCGCGCCTGCACCCGCCTCGATTTCTCCACACCGCTGCGCCGCCGCGCCGCACCGGTCGCCAGCCCCGCGCTCGTGCCGACCGAAGCCTCCGTTTCCGAGTAACCTCCACGCCACGCCCATGCCTGCCCGCCTATTCCGACGACTCCTCGCACTCTGCCTGAGTGCGATTCTCTCCACGTTCGCCTTCGCGGCCGAATCCGCCATTCCGCGCGAGCGCCTGCTCTTCAACGATGGCTGGCGCTTCCACCGCGGCGATGCGCCCGATGCCGGTACCACCCTCGCCTACGCGCAGATTCGCGACTGGATCGTGCCCACCGGCACCGAGCTGCTCGCCGTCACCACGCCGCGCCCCACGCGCCCCGTCAACCAGCCCGAGCCCGGCGCGCGCGTTTCCTTCGTGCAACCCGGCTTCGACGACGCCAGCTGGACCGCCCTCGCACTCCCGCACGACTGGGCCATCTCCGGCCCGTTCGACCAGAATCTCGCCGGCGAGACCGGCAAGCTGCCCTATCAGGGCGTCGGCTGGTATCGGAAACGCTTCGCACTCTCCGCCGCCGATGCTGGCAAACGCATCCTCCTCGAAATCGACGGCGCCATGTCGCACTCCACGATCTGGCTCAACGGCCGCCTCGTCGGCGGCTGGCCCTATGGCTACACCTCGTACCAGCTCGATCTCACGCCCTACGTAAAGACCGGCGCGGACAACGTCCTCGCCATCCGCCTCGACAATCCCGACGAGTCCTCCCGCTGGTATCCGGGCGCCGGGCTCTACCGCAACGTCTGGCTCGTGAAAACCGGCGACGTGCGCATCCGCCACTGGGGCACGTTTGTCACCACGCCGCGCATCACGCCCGCCGAAGCCCTCGTCAACGTCGACGTCTATCTGGAAAACCTCGGCGCGGCCAAAGCCAACCTCACCGTCTCCACGCGCGTCTATGCGCTCGATGACGCCGGCCGCCGCACCGGCGAGCCCGTCGCCATCTCGGAGCCGGCCTCGCTCGAAATCGATCCCGCCCGCGCCCGCGAAGGCATGCGCGCCAACCTCCTCGCGATCCCGCACCCGCG
>MWDT01000279.1 GCA_002070825.1 Verrucomicrobia bacterium ADurb.Bin122 | reverse complement strand
TTCGGCGAGGATCTTGCGGGCGATCTTGAAGGCCAGCGCGTAGGCATCCATGCCACCGATGTGGGCGTAGAAGAGGTCTTCGATGTCGACGGACGGGCGGCGGAGCTTGGCGTCGAAGTTGAAGCCGCCGGTGCCGAGGCCGCCGGCCTTCAGGATCGAGACCATGGCGAGGGTGAGCTCGCGGGTGTCGGTGTTGAACTGGTCGGTATCCCAGCCGAGCATCGTGTCGCCGGTGTTGGCGTCGATCGAGCCGAGCATGTCGGCCGCGGCAGCGACCTCGATCTCGTGCTGGAACGGGTGGCCGGCGAGCGTGGCGTGGTTGGTCTCGATGTTAAACTTGAAGTGCTTGTGCAGGCCGTAGGTGCGGAGGAAGCCGATGCAGGTCGCGCAGTCGAAGTCGTACTGGTGCTTGGTGGGCTCCTTCGGCTTGGGCTCGATGAGGAACTGGCCCTTGAAGCCGATCTCCTTGGCGTAATCGACGGCCATCTGCATGAACGCAGCGAGGTGATCCTGCTCGCGGCCGAGGTTGGTGTTGAGGAGGGTCTCGTAGCCTTCGCGGCCGCCCCAGAAAACGTAGTTTTCGCCACCGAGCTCCTTGGTGACTTCCATGGCCTTCTTAACCTGCGCAGCGGCGTAGGCGAAGACATGGGCGTCCGGGTTGGTGGAGGCGCCATTCATGAAGCGCGGGTTGCTGAAGAGGTTGGCGGTGCCCCAGAGGAGCTTCACGCCGGTGGCCTTTTGCAGCTCTTTCGCGTGGGCGACGATCTTGTCGAGGTTCTTGTTGGACTCGGCGAGGGTCTTGCCTTCCGGCGCGATGTCGCGGTCGTGGAACGCGTAGAAGGGGGCGCGGATCTTGGTGAAGAACTCGAACGCGGCGTCCATGCGCTTGAGCGCGACGGTCACGGCGTCTTTGCCGCTTTCCCACGGGCGGTTGATCGTGCCGGAGCCGAACGGATCGCTGCCGTTGCCGCGGAAGGAGTGCCAGTAGGCGATGGAGAAGCGGAGGTGCTCGGCCATCGTCTTGCCGTCGATGACTTCGTCCGGGTTATAGTGCTTGAATGCAAGCGGGTTGGTGGATTTCGCACCATCGTAAGCGATCTGCTGTACGCTGGGGATCAGGGCTTTTGTTTTTTTCATAGGAGGAAAAAATTAGAGGGTCGGGGGCGGGGCGATGGTGGCACCGGGGATGAACGCGGTTTCGACCAGCGTTTTGCGCCGGGGGGAGGTGGGTTGCAGGAGTCGGCTCCCGAGACGGGCGATGGCCGAGGCTCCGATTTCGACGTTGGGCACGCGAAGGGTGGAGAGGGCAGGGAGTCCGGGCGGCGGCTCGTTGCCGTCGTAGCCGGTCACGGAGCAGTCCTCCGGTACGCGGAGTCCGCGTGCCTGGAGGTCGGCGATAAGTTGGTAGGCTTGGTGGTCGGCGGCGCAGACCCATGCGGTGACGCCGTCGTGGCGCACGGCTTGGGCAACCGCATCGGCGAGGGCAGTGGCGTCGGCACAGGTGTGTTTCTTGCCGATGTTGAGCACCCATTCGTCACGTAGTTCCAAACCCTGCCTGTAAAGTTCTTCAGCGTAGGCAGCAAAACGGCGCGCCGCCCAGACGCCTCCGCTCGGATACTGCCAGTTGGCAAAACCGATCCGCCGGTGTCCGAGCTGGGCGAGTTTTTCGACGAGCCAGCCGACGTTACCGTGGTCGGTATCGATCACGTCTATTTTCAGGTCGTGGTCGTAGTATTCGGTGAGCACGGAGACGATGGAGAGTTTCTCCGTGAGCATTTGCACGGTCTCCTTCGGAAAGGGATAGATGAGCAGCGCGCCCCGCCAGTTGGCACGGCGGATGTGCTGGAAGATGTGTTTCCGACCGCCGTCGAGGCTGGTGTCCGCCTGTTCGATCGAGACGACATCGACGGCAAAATGGTCGATGGCGGCGCGCTGGCGAATGCCCTGAAGAATGAAGGGGAAGGTGGCTCGGTCGGCAGCGACGAGCGGAGTGCCAATCAAGACGCCCACGGTGATGGGCGTGGCCTCACGGCTGCGGCGCACGGAGCGTGTGGGGGTTCCCCGGTATCCAAGTTTTTTAGCGAGCGCCTGCACGCGCTGCCTCGTCTCGGCGCCGATGGCTGGGTGGTTCGAGAGACTGCGCGAGACCGTTGTGCGGGACAGCTTCAGCTGTCGGGCCAATTGGGTCTGATTGACGGTGCGCATGGGGAACGTGCGCCAGAGCCAAATTCAAGTGGGCGCCCGAGGGCAATAAAATTGTGCACATATTCGGATGATCTATTCCTTAGGGTGGCCGCTTGTCGGTTTTGCTGATTTTGCAAATCGTTGCTTTTGAGTAACAGTGGCATTGATTGTGACGTGTTTTAGGGGCTTTTTCTATGCGCACAACGGTGTGCACATAAAATTCATTGAGCGAAGGAATCTGTGGATTTTACGGGAAATTGAATCTTATGACATTGCGCACCGATTGCCGCTTTCGCCATCTCGTGCCCCGCCGCCTACCAGACCTGTTGGACGCAGGGGGACGGTGTGCTAGCCAGACCATGGATGACGCCTCATATAGACCGAGTGGGAATATCCATTTCCCGACCTTTCTGCCGTTGGTGACGATGGCGCTTGTCGGTGCGTGGGCGTTGGGGACGGTGCAGTCGGGAGTGCGGACTGCGGACATGGGGCATTATGCAATGGCGGGTGTGTTGGGCATGCCGGTCGTGCTGGCGGTGTGTGCGATGGTCCGGTGGGGCCGTTGTCGGGCGCCCCGCGTGGCGATGTGGGCGGCGCTTGCGGTTGGACTGGCGTATGCCGGGACCGCAGGCCGGAGCGTTTGTGGTGCCCTCCGAGAGGGCGGGCTCTCTTGGGGGCAAACGGTGTACGCACTCGAGCTGCTGGCATGTGTGGCTCTTGGGATGGCGCTCGCCCGTCGCATCGCCTGTGGGGTCTTTTTCGAGGAATCGTGCACTTGGGCCCGCCGGCAGCGGCTGTTTTTTTCCCCAGTTGAGGAGGCCGAGCTGATAGCGGAGGTACAGGCGGAGGACTGGTCGCGTGTACGGGCGCTCCGGTCTCGTGTGCGCACGTCCTTGAGTCTGGTGATCGAACATCCTCCAACCACGCTGGACGCGCCGATTTTTGTGAGCGTGCAGCGAACCGGTCTTGGCGGGTGCTTTTCGATGTGCAGCGGTCCGGTCCGGCGGAAACGCGTCGAGGCTGCGTCGGCGGCTGTGTTGGCTGAGGCGCTCGATGTGTCGCTCGGATCCCTCCGTGTGGTGGAGGCTGGGACGAAGCGCGCGCCCGTGGTGTCGCCGGCGTCCGTCGGTGCATGGACAGATCTTGGTGATTTCAGAGCCGAGGCCATCGCGGCCAGCGTGCGACATTTGGCCGATAGTGACGGAGACGCCGAGGTCGTTTCCCTGTGCTGGCCGGTTGGCGACGTGGTCCCCTGCGCTGGCCGGTTGCCATTTGCGGGAGGTGCCGTGGGGGCTGCGTGGTGTCTGGTGGCCCTTGTGGCGCTCGCTGCCGGGGGGGCAATCGGGCTGACTTCTCTGCCGGGCTGGCTTGGCGTCGTGCTCGCGCTCGCCGTGGGT
>MWDT01000278.1 GCA_002070825.1 Verrucomicrobia bacterium ADurb.Bin122 | reverse complement strand
CGCGCAGCGTTTCGACGCGAGCATCGGCTCCGGCGTGATCATCTCGCCGGACGGCCTGATCCTCACCAACGCCCACGTGGTCGGCCCGCGCGCGGTCGAGATTAACGTCACCCTGTCGAGCCTGGAGCGCGTGAGCGCGCAGTTTGTCGGCTGGGACCACTGGACCGACCTCGCCGTGATCCGCCTCGACCAGGCCGAGCTGAAGCGGCGCAAACTCACCTTCACGCACGCGGAGTTTGGCGACAGCGCGAAACTGTTTCCCGGCGAGACGGTGTACGCCGTCGGCACGCCGCACGGGCTGACGCGCACCGTGAGCCGAGGAATCATCTCCAACAACAACCGCTACTTTGAAGACAACCGCGGCGTGCGCGGGTACGAGACCGGCTCGTTCAACACCTGGCTCCAGACCGATGCCGCGATCAACCCCGGCAACAGCGGCGGCCCGCTCGTCACCGATGCTGGCAAGATCATCGGCATCAATGCCCGCGCCTACGTCGGTGCCGACAATCTCGGATTTGCCATTCCCGGCAACATCGCGCGGCGCATCGCCGCCGGGCTTGTGAAAGACGGCTCGATCACGCGCAGCTACATCGGCCTCGTGCCGGGCGCGCTCCAGGACTTGGAGGACTTTTACCGCCTTTCGAGCAACACCGGCATGCTGGTCAACAGCGTGGATGTTGGCTCGCCTGCCGCCAAAGCCGGGCTGCGGCCGGGCGACATCGTCCTCGCCATCGACGGCCGCAGCGTGGACGGCCGTTTTCCCGAGCAGTTGCCTCCCATTCAAGATGCCATTGCGAGCCGGCCTGTCGGCTCGACGTTGACGCTGACCGTCAAACGCGGGGCGGAGAGCCGCGACTACACTGTGACCACCGAAAAGCTGGAGAGTCGGGTGGGCGAGGAGTGGGCGTTCGACAAATGGGGGTTGAGCGTGCGGCGTGTGTCCAAGGCCTACGCGCGCGAAAACCAGCTGGCCGACGATCAGGGGCTGCTTGTGATCGGCGTGCAACCGGGTTTCCCCGGCGCGGTCGCCGGTCTGTCGCGTGGCGACATCATCAATAAGATCAACCAGCAGCCGATCGCTGATCTCGAAGCGGCCAAACATCAATATTCCACTTACCTCGACAAGCCCGAGCCCACGCTCTTTGAGGCGCGTCGCAATCGCTCCGTTTCCCTCTTCATCCTGAAACCATGATCCGCCGACTTTCCCGCATTCTGGCCATCGCCGGCCTCTGTGTTCTCTCAACCGCGCAGGCCATCTCTGCCACGCTTGCCGAGCTCTGGGCCGAGCGCACGCCGTGCGTCGTCGCCGTGGAGTTCATGATCGAGATGGAGACGGACCGGCAGACGGGCAATGCCTGCGGTACCGTCATCGACGATCATGGCACGATCATCCTGCCGCCGATGGCGATCAACCTGCGCTTCACGCCGGAGCAGTTGAAGGACTTTAAGGTGTTTCTCCCGGGCGCGGTCACCGGTAAGCCCGCACAATACCTCGGTACCGATGCGCTCACTGGCTGGCATTTTCTCCGGGCCGACGAATCTCAGTGGGCCGAGCTCACCCCGGTGACGCGTTTCGTCCCGGCCAAAGCAGCCCCAGCGCCCGCGTTGGGCGACGAGGTGTGGGGACTGGCCTTGCGCGAAAAGGATGAGGATTTCATGCCGTATCTGCTGTCGGCCCGTGTCGCGCTTTTGAACCGGTTTCCCCAACTGACTGCCGTTGCGCAGCAGGAGGTGGCTTCACCCGGCCTGCCCGTTTTCAACTCGGCAGGCGAATTCGTCGGCCTCGCGCTGAGCTCGTTTGCCCAGACCTACCTCCAGTTTTCTCGCGACAATCCCGGTGGCATGCCGATCATGAATGTGAACGCCGAGGAGAGCAGTGCGTTTCACGTCGCCGAGGAAGTGCTGCCGTATTTTTCGCGCATACCGACCAATCCGCATGGCCGCCCGAAGGTCTGGCTGGGCACCTTCCGGCTTGAATCCGTCACCCCTGAGGTGGCGGCTTTCCTCAAGTTGGAAAACCAATCTGCGGTGATGGTCAGCGAGGTGTTGGAGAACAGCCCCGCGGAAAAGGCGGGGTTCAAGGAGCGCGATATCATCGTGGCACTTGACGGCCAGCCGCTGCCGAAGTTCAGGCCGGCGCGCGTCGTCACCGGATTCATCGACCGTGAGGTCGGGCGCCGGTTGCCGGGCCAGAAGGTCGCCTTCACGGTGGTCCGCGACGGCCAGCGAGTGGAGCTGGAGGCGGTGCTGGAAGATTCGCCCAAGGATCCGCGCGAGGCGATGCGCCGCTACTTCGAAAGTGTGGGCTGCGCCGTCCGCGAGTTCGTTTACATGGATGGCATCTACCGTAAGGAGAAGCTTTCGGCGCACGCGGGCGTGGTCGCTTATTTTGTGAAGGCCAATAGTCCCGCGGCCGCCGCTGGACTCCGGCCCGACGATTGGGTGAAGGAGATCGATGGCACCGAGGTCAAAACGTACCAGCAGGCGATCGATCTGCTCGGGGCGATCGAGGCGGATAAGACACGCTCCGAGTTTGTGCTACTCGTCTCCCGTGGTGGTAGCGAGACCGCGGTCTTGCGCGTGAAACTGAACCGCTGAGCCGAGCCGCGCTCGTCAGCGGTGCAGCAAAAAGCGCCGGCGGAAAACCGGCGCTCGGTGAGGGGCTGGCTGTCAGCTTAGCGACGGCCGTTATTTCGTCTCGGGTTTGATGCCAAGGCGCGCGTCTACCGATTGGAAAAACACACCGGCGAGGGACGAATGGCGCAGGGCGCGCTCGGTGCTGAGCCCGCGGTTGGAGGATGACTCCTCTTCCCGCACCTCGGTCAGCCAGAACCGGATTTCCGTGCCGTAGGGATGCGCGACGAATCGCACCTTCATGCGGCGCTGTGTGGTCGAGCGCAGGCTGTCGTCGGAGGCGATACCACTGATCGCCTCAAGTTCCCCCTGGGCGGGGCCACCGCGACGGAACGAAAAACCCATGTCCTCGGCCGCGGCACGGCCGGCAGCATACACGGCACGGGGCTCGGCGGCGACCAGGTGGGTCTCAGGGTCATTGCGTACGCCGAGATTTTCGCGCATGTCTTCGGTCGCGTCGTTGAGCGATTCGCAGCCGGAGAGGAGGGCGAGTCCGGAGACAAGCACGAGGCAGAGGGAGAGTTTTTTCATGAGGGGGAGCGTTTGCCCGCAGCGGGTTGTTGTTGGGAGATGCAGTGTAGTGTGCCCAAACCCCAGACGAGTTCCAGACAATCGACGGGTACGATCTCCCGGCCAGGGAAGCAGTCGGCGAGGATCTCGGCGGCCTCGGCGTCGCGCTTGGGCTGGCGGAAGGCCGGCATGAGCACGGCACCGTTGATCACGAGGAAATTTGCGTAGCTGGCGGGGAGCCGCTGGCCGTCGCAGTAGGACGCCTTGGGCATCGGCAGTTCGACGATCTTGAACTTTTTGCCGGCGGGCGTGCGCAGCGAGTGCAGGCGCTCCAGGTTTTCCTGGAGGATGCCGTGGTTCTTGTCGCGTTTGTTGCTCTCGACGACGGTCAGGATGCCGTCGGCGCGGAAGAACCGGCTGAGGTCATCAACGTGGCCGTCGGTG
>MWDT01000277.1 GCA_002070825.1 Verrucomicrobia bacterium ADurb.Bin122 | reverse complement strand
GACCCGGGCAAGAAAGCGCATCATGGTGCGGACCATGTAAACGCCCCCTCTGCCGTCGTCCAGCCCGCGCAACAGACGCCGTCCCCGCCCGTGCCTACGCCGCACCTCCATCGGCAGTCTGCCGATTCGTAGGGGCACAGTCTTGCTGCGCCTTCCCTCCGCGCCGCGCCAAACGTCTGACAAAGCAGCGCCAATTCAGGATCGGCAGAATCCACCTGATAATTGACGGCACTAAACTCAAAATATGTTCTCTATCAATGTTTGACGTTTTACAGAAGATCGGCATTAAGATCGGCAGAACTTGATCACCAAGACCGCCATTGAACCCGTGATTCCGACTCAGCGGCTTCAGCCGCTGGAGGACTTGGCGTGCACAGTCTTGGAATCCGCCGCCCGGCTTTCCGCCAAGGTTCGGGCGCCGCTTCGCACCCAGCTCGTGGAACTCACGCGATGGATGCACTGCTACTACTCGAACCTCATCGAAGGGCAGCAAACCCGCGTCCGCGACATCGAGGCGGCGCTGAAACAGAACTTCGCCGCCGAACCGGCAAAACGCGATCTGCAACGCCTCGCGCTCGCCCATCTGGAGGTACAACGCTGGGCGGCGACACAGACCGGATCGCCGCACAACACCGAGTTCATCCGCGAACTGCACCGCCGGTTCTACGCTGCGCTCCCGAAGGAGATGCGGATCGCAACCACCTCCGCCGGCGCCCAGACACCCCTGACACCCGGCGAGCTCCGCGACCGCGATGTCGAGGTCGGTTCTCATGTCGGCCCGCCGCACGAGCTCGTTCCCGCCATGCTGGGCCATTTTCAGTGCCGGTACGAGTCCACCGACCTTTCGCGCCTCCAACGCATCATCGCCATCGGCGCCAGCCACCATCGGCTCGCATGGATCCACCCGTTCCGCGACGGCAATGGCCGCGTCGTCCGACTCTTCTCCGATGCCGTCATCCGGCAACTCGGCATCGACGGCGGCGGCCTCTGGTCCCTCTCGCGCGGCTTTGCTCGCAACCGCGACGAGTACTACGCACGGCTCGCGAACGCCGACCAGGAACGCAGCACCACCAGCGCCGACGAGAGCCGCGGCCATCTGAGCGAACGCGCCCTCTGGGATTTCTGCGAGTTCACGCTCCGCACCATGGTCGACCAGATCGCCTTCATGGAGCGGCTGCTCGATCTCGACGGGATGGAGCAACGGATCGAGCACTACGTCCACGTCGTAGAGCCGGCAGTCGCGAAAGACGCCGAGAAGGTCTTTCTCCTGCTCCGCGAGGCGCTGCTCCGCGGTCAGTTCGCACGCGGCGAGGCCGGCCGCATCGTCGGCGCCAGCGAACGCACCGGTCGCGACCTCCTCAGCCGCGCCATCGCCACCGGGCTCCTCACCTCCGAGTCGCCCAAGACACCCGTCTCTCTCGCCCTCCCGGCCAAGGTGCTCGATAGCTACTTTCCGCAGCTCTTTCCGCTCACTTCCATAGCACAGAATTGAGCCCGAAAGACGCGGGCACTTGAGGTGTGAGGCCACTCCGGTGTTGTCCACGAACGGCGTGTTCGCCGGCAGCAGCAGGCTCCCGGCGGCCGCGACCTCCGTGCAGCAAGACGTGGCGGTTTGGACGAACAGGGCCTGCAAACTAATGCAGTCTGTATTTTCGCCCCTTCGGTTTTGACTCGGCGTTTCAATGAAAAATGATGCCTCTTGATGTCATCCAGCCCCCCAGGCAGCACGCGAATATACTGGAGTCAGGGATATACGCTCGACCCGACAGGGGTGTGCATTTGGCCATTTTCATCCTACCGGGCGAGATGGGCAGACCTAGAGCGGATTGAGTATTTACCGTATCCGCAGAACGGAAAATGGCAGTTCCGGTTTCGCTTAAGCTTCGCCGGCGCCAAACGGCGCCAGTTGTCGCTGACGCGTGGAGGCGGAGCCCAAGGCCTGTGTGCAGTCGCTACGATGCTGCGATGGATTGGCGATTCAGGCGCCAAGGTTTCAGGATGGGATGAGTCGGGCGTGGAGCAGATTCTGAGCGCTGCCGCGAGGCTGGAGGAGATCGGACCGTCCTCAACGGATCGCTCCGACGCCGATGTTTTTCGTCGGGCGGAAGTCGCCCTTGTGTCTCTGCAAATCAAGGAGGCAATCAATGCCTGCGCCGCGATCATCGAGCGAGGCTCCGAGCAGGCAACCGCGGCGGCACGGCTCAAAATCAAGGGGGAGCTGCTCGCCGGGCGCGTCGAAAATGCACTCGATACTCTCGCGGAACTGATTCGCCGACACCCCGAGGAAATCGAAGCGCGGGCGTTGCTCGCGTTTCACCTCGTGAATGCCGGTGACAAACGGGGGCTGCAATTGGCAGGTGCGGTGCTGGACTGTGCGATGGCGAAGCACCCATCTTTGGCGCTCATTGTGGCAGCGTACCATTTGCGGCGGAAGGAGTGGGACCAAACGGCCGGGATGCTTGACCGCCTGCGGTCGAGTGGCGTGGCGCTCAGTGACGACGACCGTGAGTTCAGCGCGCGAATCCAGGCGGACCTCGAAAGACTCCGGGACGGTCCAAAGCAGGCGCGCCGGCAGCTGACCTTCGACCTCGTCAAATTCAGGCTGCGTGCATGGTGGCCCGGATTGGCCATCGGAGCGCTTGTCTTGTGGCCACTATGCACTGTTGGACCGATCTTCGTCCGGGAATCCTGGCACTTGCTGCAACTGCGCGAGCGGGGCGAGAAGGCGGACATCGTCCAAGTATACCGCGCGAGGGAGGCACTCGGAACGCGGCATCATTTCCTTGTCACGATTGCCTACGAGTTTGCGCCCGACCGAAGTCGAGTGAACCCAATCTCGGTGAGAGAACCCGAACAACTTTCCGGGGAAGATTATCAGGCATTGTCGGCGATGATCGACGCCCGAATTCGGGGCGAAATGCCCCGCGGCTGGTATCGGGGCGAGTCGCTCATTTTTGAGGGAACGGCAGACGAAATCCGGGCGAAGCCGGTGAAGCAATTCGTCACCTATCTCCCCGAGGACACGAGTGTAAATGCCATCGGCCCCATCACTGGATCGCGAATCTGGCTGACTTGGGTCGGAGCACCCATGGCGGTGCTCCCAAGTCTGCTGCTTGTCGGGGTGTTCAGCTGGATCTCAGTGCGCGAATTTCTCCAGCGCCGACGCCGTCAATTGCGGGGTTTCGATCCCGCCCAGCCCGTAGCATAGGAGGGCGCCCGGAAGGGGCGAGCTCCAGCAATCCCCATGAACTTCCAATGGTGACGGCCCTGAAAAATGCACAGGCCGCCCGCCGGCTTTTCGATGCAGACTGGAAGTCTGTGCTACGACAAGCCCGACAACACTCGCCTCCGTCAGCCACGACCTCCGTGTAGCGAAATGCGTGCGCGTTTCGCTTAAAACCCGACATCCGTAGCCTGCTCTATAACCCTAGTCGATTCTGGTGAACAGCGACTTACAAAGTCATTTTCAGCCTATCCCTGTTACGGCCCCTCGCCTGCCGGCGATACCCGGCTGATGGCTAAAGCGCCGTGCCCGGCAATGAAGACTCGCCGCGCGCACAGCGACCGAGGTTCTCCACCGTCACCCGCGC
>MWDT01000276.1 GCA_002070825.1 Verrucomicrobia bacterium ADurb.Bin122 | reverse complement strand
TCGCCGTAGACTACGTGCGCGCCGCGGGCGCCGCGCGTGCCGCGGGATGGCGCGCCGCGTGCGAGCGCATCGCAAAGGAATGCGACGACGCCCACCGCGCCGAGCTAGCGTTAGCGCGGGACTACGAGGCGCGCGGCCTGCGTGGTTCCGCGCGGGACTATGAGGCGCGCGCCGAAACGGCCGCCAAGCTCGCGCGCGCGGCGCGCCGCATCGCAAACGAGGGCCTCTGCTAATGCAACCCGCCGTCGCCCATTCGCGGGAATTCGAGCGCGTGCGCGATCTACCGCGGCGCGTGCTCGATCTCGAGACTGCCCGCGAATGGGCGGCGTTTCTCACGCCGCGCTTTGCCTTGCGCCCCGGCGCCAAACTCCGCCCGTGGCAGGCGCAATCAATCGCCGACGCCGTGCAGTGCGGCGGGGCTTGGCTCGCGCTGCCCGTGGGGCAGGGCAAGACGTTGTTATCGTGGCTGCTCCCGACTGCGATGCAAGCCGAGCGCACGCTGCTCATTGTGCCAGGCTCGCTCGCCGCGAAAACCTACGCCGACTTTGCGAGCTACGTTGACACGTGGCGTGCGCCCGCGCGGCCGATTCGCATTGAAACGCGCGAGAAGCTCGCGACCGTCGGCGGGGCTGAGATGCTCGACGCATACCAGCCAGACTTGATCATCATCGATGAAGCGGACGATGTGAGCAACGCGCGCAGCGCGGCCGCGCGCCGGATTGATCGCTACGTGCGCAAGCACGACGTGCGCGTCGTCGCAATGACGGGCACGCCCGCGCGTAAATCGATCATGGGCTACTGGCACATCGTAGCGTGGTGCCTCGGTGATGGCGCACCGTTGCCGCTAGTCGAATCCGAGGCGCGAATGTGGGCGCTGGCGCTCGACGAGCACAGCGGCAGGCGCCCGAGCCTCGGACCGCTGGGCTCGACGGTGCGCGAGGCGCGCGCATGGTACCGCCGCAGACTCACTGAGACCGCCGGCGTCGTCGTCGTTGACGAGGATTCCTGCACCGCGCCGCTGACGGTGCGCGTCCGTCTGGCGCGCGAAGATGCAGTGCTCGACGCCGCTTTCGCGCGATTCTTGGTGGAGCTCGAGACGCCCGGCGGGATCCCGATCAGCGACCCGCTGTCGCGTTGGCTGCTCGACTCACAGCTCGGGCTAGGGCTGTATACGCGCTGGAATCCGCCCCCGCCCGACCGATGGCGCAATGCGCGGCGCAACGTGGCGCGATTCGTCCGCGAGCAGATCGACGCGAGCACGCGCAGCGACCACCCGCTCGATACGGAAGCGCAAGTGCTACGACGATTCGCGTCGCATCCGATCGTGCGAGAATGGCTCACAGTCAAGCCGACGTTCGCCGGCACGACTGAAACCGTTTGGATCTCGCGGTCGGCGCTAGATAGTTGCCTCGACTGGTTGCGCGAGCTGCGCGCCGAGGGCATGCCGGGGATCGTATGGTGCGGCTCGGTAGATTTCGGGCGCGCGCTGGCGCGCGAAGCGGGCCTGCAATATTACGGTCAACGCGGGCAGTCGGAGTCGGGCGGTGCGCTGCACACCGCGCCCATGGGCGAGTCTCTTGTTGCGTCCTGGGGCGCGAACAAGAAAGGATTCAATCTCCAGGCGTGGCCGCGACAGCTCATTACGATGCCGCCGCAATCGGCAAAATGGCTCGAGCAAATATTCGGGCGCAGCCACCGCAGCGGGCAGGATGAGCATGTGATCGTCGACGTGCTAGCGACGAGCGGCGGCACGATCGACGCCTTTGAAGAGGCGATCGCAGAGGCGTTGAACGTGCGAGCCACTGTGTCGCTAACGCAAAAACTGCTGCGCGCTGACATCGTGCGCGCGCGGCCGAGAATTACGGCGGAAAATGAATTCCGCTGGGCAACGAGAAAGGGATAATGAAATGAGCATGTTTGGCAATCGTACAGAAAACGCAGCACCCAACGCCCCCGCCCCAATGCGCAGCAAATACGGCGGCATTCAATGCGCCGACACGCGCGATCCTATGCTCGACGTTGGCGCCTACCGCGTGCGCGTGGTGAGCTGCGCGGAAGGCTACAATCCCGGGAAGCGCCGCGACTCGTACAAGGTGACTCTGTTCGTCGTCGATGCCGCCGAAGGCAGCAAGACGCCGAAGGGCACGACCGCGACCATGATCGCATTTATGTCGGCAGCGGGGCTCGCCGAGCTCAAGCGCTTCGCGATGCACGCCGCTGGATTCGGCGCGACGCTGGAACAGCGCATGAACGGCGCCGCTATCAAATCGATCCTGCTCGACGCCGAGCGGCAGTATGACGCGCTCGACGAATCCTACGGATATCAGGGCGCGATCTTGGAGGCGTCGGCGGGCATGCCAAACAAGGCGCCGTCGCTCCAAGGCAGGCTTGTTGATGTGATTGTGACGCAGGGCAAGCCTGTGATGAATCCGCAGACGAACCAGCCCACGGGCGACTTTTACCGCGTTTACGCGTGGGGCGTAGTGCCCGAAAGCGAGCAGCCAAAATGACGCACGGCAATCGCCGCGCTACCGCCGAATAGCACCGCGCGCCCCAGTGCCCCGCCCCGGAAATTTGCGGCAAACCGCAAGTCCGGGGCTTGGGGCGTTGGAGGTAACCATGAATATTCAAATCGATCCTAAGGTCTTGTCGCGTGCGATCCGCGCTTGCGCGATCGCGTCATTCAACCCCCCGAAGTCCGCACGCGCCGACGATCGCCACGCGCTGCGCGGCGTGCTACTGCAAGCGCTGCGTGGCGGGCAGCTCGACGTCGTCGGCACCGACGGCCAATGGCTTGCGCGTTACCGGGCGGGCGTGAGTATCGTCAGCACTACGACGTGCAACGGCGCGGTTATCGAGCCCGCGAGCGTCAAACCGCTGTGCGCGTGGCTCGACATGCACGGCGATGATGAGCTCGTGCGAATTGACTTCGGGCCCGTCGCCGAAGCGCGCTCGGAGCGCGGCAATGTGCTTGCGTTCGCCACGCGCGACGCCGACCAGTATCCGCGGTATGAGCAAGTGATCCCCGACAACGCGCACGGCAAAGGAGCGCCGGTCGTCGGGTTCGACGGCGCGCTCTTGAGCGAGGTCGTCGAAGCGTTCCGCGTCGCGTCGGACGTAAAGCGCGGGCGCATGATGCCGCTCACGTTCGAGTTTGGAGCGGAAGCCGAAGACCCAGTGATCGTCACATGCCCGAGCGCGCCGGACATGATCGCGATCGTGATGCCGCTGAGGCAGCCCGCCGTCGGGCAATACTCGATTAAGACGGAGCGCGCGTGATGGCACTCGCGGTCGTGTGCGCAAGACTGTTAGCGGGCGCGCTGCGCGGGGGCGCGCTATGACAGCCGAAGCGTTGATCGTGCAGGGCGATGCACTCGACGTGCTGCGCGCGCTGCCGGACGAATCGATCGCATGCTGCGTCACGTCACCGCCCTATTGGGGCCTACGCGACTACGGCGTCGCGGGGCAAATCGGGCTAGAGACTACGCCGGATGAATACGTCGCGCGGCTCGTGGCGGTATTCGCCGAAGTGCATCGCGTGCTCGCCGACGATGGGACGCTGTGGCTGAATTTGGGGGATAGCTACGCTACGACCACGCGCGGC
>MWDT01000275.1 GCA_002070825.1 Verrucomicrobia bacterium ADurb.Bin122 | reverse complement strand
CGCCTGCAGCGCCAGCTGGGCATGACTTTCGTGTTTGTCACCCACGACCAGGAAGAGGCGCTCACGATGAGCGACCGCATCGCCGTGATGAACAAGGGGCGTGTCGAGCAGTTCGGCACCTCCGACGAGATTTACCACCAGCCGAAGACTGCCTTTGTTGCCGAATTTATCGGCGAGGCCAACCTGCTGACCGCTGAAATGGTGTCGCACAATGGCACGACTGGCTGCGTACGGCTGGAGGGCGGCCTGGAGTTGACGATCGCCTTGGAAAAATGGCCGGCTGGCTCGAAATCGGCACTCGTCTCTATCCGCCCGGAAAAGGTGCATATCTCCCGCCACCCGATCGAGGCGGAGATCATTTTCTCGGCCCGTGTGATGGAGGAACTTTTTCAAGGCGCACTCGACCGGCTGTGGCTGGAGTGCGATGCGGGCACGCAGCTCATGGTGTTGGAGGCCAACGAGAGCTCGCTCATGGAGGCCATCCACGAGGGCGACCGGGTTTATTGCGGATTACACGCCGACGATATTGTCGTCGTGCGCACGGAGTGACATACTTCGGCCGTGATCGCATCGATTCAGTTCCGCAGTTTCAAGGCGTTGCGGGCGGCCGGTCTGCGCCTTGAACCGTTCAACCTGATCATCGGCCCCAACGGCAGCGGCAAGACGAGCCTCATCCAGGCGATTTTGCGCCTGCGTGCGCTTTCGCAACAGAGCTGTCCGGCGACTGAAGCGGTAGGTGCGCCCCTGGCTGGAGCTAAAAAAGCGACGGCCGAGCTGCTGTTTACCTTCATGCCACCGCATGCCAGGGTGTCGGCCCGCGTATCCGGGGTGTCGGGGCTGGTGTGCGATCAGCTCCAGGTCTCTGGCGACGATGGCACTGACTGGGCGGAGGTTCAGGCGCAATTGCAGCGCGTGCGCGTGTTTCTCTTCGATCATTATGCGATGGCGGCGCCGGCGGCACCGGAGTCGGGGCGGGAGCTCGCGGCCAACGGCGGCAACCTTGCGTCCGTGCTGTACGCTTACCGCACGCAGCACCCGTCCCTCTATGCGGCGTTGGAAACCGAGGCGGTGCGCCTGATGCCGGAGTTTACCGGGATCGAACTGCGGCACGATCTCGGCGTGGGGATGTCGCTCGGGATGCGGTTGTGCGACGAGGATGAGATTCTGCCGGCCGAGGCGCTTTCGCAGGGTAACCTCTACACCCTCGCACTTCTGGCTCTGACCTACGACCCGAACCCACCGTCGATCGTCTGCATCGAGGAGGTGGACCGTGGCATCCATCCCAGGCGGCTGCGGGATGTGCGCGATTTGCTCTACCGGTTGAGCTATCCGGCCGCCTGTGGCCTCTCGCGCCAGCCTGTCCAGGTGATCGCGACGACACACTCTCCTTATCTGCTCGACCAGTTCCGTGATCATCCTGAGGAGATCGTGATCGCCGAGAAAAACGGGCGCAGCGCGACGTTTGCCCGGTTGATCGACCGGCCGGATTTGGAGGAGTTGCTGCGCGAAGGATCGCTCGGTGACATGTGGTTTGCCGGCGTGCTGGGGGGCGTCCCCGAGGAGCGCGAGCTTTGAGCGAGGCGTCGTGTGCCCCACTGAAACTCGCGATTCTCAGCGAGTCTCCGGCCGACGAGGCGGCGCTGCGTACACTTGCGGCGGCGGTGTTGGGCGGCGAGGTGAGTTTCCTGCATCCGGGGCTGCGTGCACGCGGATGGCCGTCGGTGCTGCAGGTGCTCCCGGCGGTCATCCGGCATTTGCATTTCAACACGGATGCCGACGGGCTCGTGGTGGTGGTCGATGCAGACGATTCGGTGGTGCATACTTTGGCGCACGACGGACCGGAGCATTTCCATCCGCAGTGTCGGCTGTGCCGGTTGCGGGCGACGTTTCGGCAGACGGCAAAGAAACTGCCACCGGCGGCCGGGCGTGGGCGCCTCCTGCGTGGGGTTGGGGTGGCCGTGCCGGCTGTTGAGGCCTGGTATCTTTGCGGCCGCGATGAGACTGTCACCGAGGCTGCATGGGTGGTCGGCCAGGCGGAGGGGCGGTTGCCGTACACACGTGCGGAGTTGAAGCAGCGCGTGTATGGCACGGACCGCCCTTCGCTGGCCTTTGAAACCGAGTGCGCGTTGCGGGAAGTCGCCCGGCATGCGAGGGACACGCGTCGTCTGGAATTCGACTTCCCCGGGTTTGCCGCACTGGCCGGAGAGTTGCGAGGCTGGCGGGCGGAGTTTGCGACGGTCGCGGGGCGCTGACCGGGATTATTTCGAGTCCGGCGTGCCTGCGCCCTTGCCGGACGGTGGGCGCATCGCATGGTGTAGAATTCCTGAACCGGGGCCGCATAGGGGCGTTTCACGGTCGGGCATTTACCATGGAAGGCATCAATCTGATTCAGGATCTTGGCATCGTGCTGCTCGTCGCTGGTGCGGCGGGTATGTTGTGCAAGCGGATCGGCTTGTCCGTGATCGAGGGCTATCTGGTCGCGGGCATCATCATCGGACCGTACACCCCACCGTTTTCGCTGCTGCTGGATGTCGGCCGGATCGAGACGCTTTCGCAGATCGGCTTGGTGTTTTTGATGTTTGGCATCGGGCTGTCGCTGAGCCTGAACAAATTCCGGAAGATGGGGGCGGCCTCGATTATCGCGACGGGCTTGGGCGCGTTTTTGGTGTTTCACTTCACGCGGTTGCTGGGGCGTGCCGTGGGGTGGGATTCGCTGCAGAGTCTGTTTATCGCGGCAATGTTCATGGTCTCCAGTTCGGCGGTGATCGGAAAGATCGTCCATGATCTGCGACTGGGGCATGATCGCTCGGCGCAGATGGCGATGGGCATCACGCTGCTGGAGGACGTGGTGGCAGTCGTCATGCTGGCCGTGCTCGCGTCGCAGGGCGGTGGCGCGGCAGAGGCTCCGACCAACGTCGGTTGGTTGATGTTTGTGATGGGTGCGTTTGTCGTTTTGCTCGTCTGCCTGGGGCTTTCGTTCATGCCCAATCTTCTGCGCAGGCTCGATGCGAAGGCGGACCCTGAGACGCGTACGATCGTGGTGGCCGGTGTGCTTTTCCTGGTGGCCCTGGCGGCGGCGAAGGCGGGATATTCGGTGGCGCTGGGTGCGTTCTGGCTGGGCGCGGTCGTGGCGGAGATGCCGCAGCGCAGCACGGTGGAAAACTCGTTCCTTGGCGCTCGGGACATGTTTAGCAGCGTGTTTTTCGTCTCGATTGGCATGATGATCGACGTGCGGCTGGTGGCGGATGTCTGGCTGCCGATCCTCGGATTGGGCGTCGGGATGATGCTCGTGCGCATCGTGGCTACGGGTGTGGCATTGCTCGCGGTCGGGATGCCGCTGGCGGAGGCCCGGCGCTCGAGTCTGCTGCTCACGCCGATCGGTGAATTTTCGTTTTTGATCGCCCAGTTGGGCGTGAGCATGAAGGTGCTCCCGCCTGCGTATTACCCATTGGCTGTCGGCGTCTCGCTGCTGACGGTATTTTTGACGCCGCTGGTGAATCGCTACGCAGATCAGATCTTGCACGTGGCGAGTGTGATCGAGCCGCGCTGGGTGGAGCGGCTCCAGCTGGGGTATCACGACTGGTTGACCCAGGCTGCTGCGCGCAG